>JAUIGA010000145.1 GCA_030430125.1 Chloroflexia bacterium
GCGCGTGGGATTCGGGGATTCTCTCCCAGGGCGGCACGTTCAGCTTCACCTTCACCGAAGCGGGCACCTACGATTACATCTGCTCGCTGCACCCGAGCATGACCGGGCAGATCGTGGTGTCCTAGGTCGACGACAGGACGCTATCGAATCGATCCTGGGCGGACCCCATGCGGGTTCGCCCGGCGATGTGCCTCGCGCCGGCAGGGGGGAGCTGGCAACGGTGCGACGCACCGAGACATGCTGTGCCAGCCATGTCTTCATGCACCGAAGCCAGACGCCCCAGCGCCGGTCAACGAGCCGTTGTTCCCTTGTCGAATGCAGATGAAATGTTGACATAGTGAGATTCCGTCATATGCTGGTGTCACCGGGTCACAGTTACGCTGATGGGTCCGCGTCGCGGCGCGGACCGATTCGGAAGGAGTCCACGATGCATCGTTCCATCCTTCGCCTGTACCTGACACTGTTTGCCGGCGTTGCCCTGGTTGGCGCCACGGTCGCGGGCACGGCGGCACAGGGGACCGTCCTCGCCCCGCACCCGTCGCACATCCACTCCGGAACCTGCGACACGCTCGGCGATGTTGTCCATCCGCTCAGCGATGTCGCTTCGGTGGCGCCAGACGCCCCAGCCGGATCGGTCGAGGTGGGGCACTCCACCGTCGACGCCACGCTCGATGACCTGCTGGCGAGCGAGTTCGCCATCAACGTCCACGAAAGCGCCGACAACCTCGGCAACTACATTGCCTGCGGCAACGTCGCGGGTCCGGTGGTCAATGGTCTCCTGCTGATCGTGCTGCAGGAGCAGAACGAATCCGGCTACACCGGCATGGCCGCGCTCGCTGCCAACGACGCCGGCGGCACCAATGTCTCGGTCTATCTCCTGCCCAGTGCGGACCTCGCCGCGGCGCAGGCGGCTGCCGCGGCCGAGACCGCGACGGCGACTGAAACCGCCACCGCGACGGAGGTTGCCGCCGCGGAGACGGTGACGGTCGATATCGTCGACTTCACCTTCTCGCCGCAGGTGCTGGAGATCTCGGTTGGCACCACAGTGACCTGGACCAACCAGGATGCCTCGCAGCACACGGCGACGGCGAATGACGGCGCATTCGACTCGGGTACGCTCGCCCAGGGTGGCACGTTCAGCTTCACCTTCACCGAAGCGGGCACCTACGACTACATCTGTTCGATTCACCCGAACATGACCGGGCAGATCGTGGTGACGTAGAGCAATTCGCGACGCGGCCACAGTGGGCGCCCCAGGGCATCCGAATGTCGCCGCAGCCTCCGACGTGTCGAACACGCATGAGCCTCGGGCGGACCCCCATCGGGTCCGCCCGTTGTCGACGTGCGAGAATGGCGGTCGATGAGCTGTCGACGACGCGGGAGATAACGGCGAATGGCACCGGCGGAGACAACACCCACCACTCTGCGCATCGGTCTGGCTGCCGCGCGCAACGCCCCAACCGTCGAGGAGCGACTCCGGATTGTGGACCGGATGCTGGACGACGCCGGCGCGAACGGTGTGGCGATCGCCTGTTTCCCTGAGGCGTATCTCCCCGGTCTCCGGGGCGAGGATTTTCCGGTGCCGCCCCAGGATCAGCAACGGCAGCGGGACGCATTGGCGCGGGTGCGGGGTGCGGCCGCGCGGAACGGCGTTGCCGTGGTGATGGGGATGGAGTGGGAGACCTCGGCCGGGCTGCTCAACGCGGGGTTCGTGATCGGACGGGACGGCGAGGTGCTCGGGTACCAGGCCAAGAACCAGCTCGCGCCGCAGGAGGAGCCGTACTACGTGCCCGACGGTCAGCGACGACTGTTCGCGGTCGACGGCGTGCCGTTCGGGATCACCATCTGCCACGAGGGCTGGCGCTATCCGGAGGCGACCCGCTGGGCGGCGATGCGTGGCGCGAAGGTCGTCTTCCACCCGCACTACACCGGCAGCGATCGCAGCGGCGTGACGATCGAGCGCTGGGGCGACCCCGCCGCGCCGTACTACGAGAAGGCGATGATCGCCCGCGCCGTCGAGAACTCGGTCTGGTTCGCCAGCGTCAACAACGCGCTGCGCTTTCAGGAATCCGCCACCAGCCTGATCGACCCGGAGGGGGCGCGGGTCGCCCATGTGCCCTACGGCGAGGAACGGCTGCTGATCTGCGACCTCGACCTGTCGCGGGCGACCGGATTGTATGCGAACCGGTACAACCCGGCGCTGTACCCGGTGGACTGAACGGGTCCCATCTCTCGTAGGGGCGGGCCTGCCGCAGGCAGTCGCCCGCCCGGTGGCTGCGAAGCAGCCACAAATGTCGCATTGCGCCGACCCTGTGCCGGCAATGGCATCCTGCCTCATCGAATCTGGATCGACGCCCGTTCCGGCAGGGCATTGCCGGCGTGGAAGGGTGCCGATGGTTATTCCTGTCGAGCCACGTCAAAGGTGATGTGGTGCGAAGACGCCGGGACATGCGGAGTACACTAGTCAGCAGTGAACCATGGCGGCGCCGGGCGGTGCCCGCGTCGCCGCGACCTCCCGAACGAAAGGCACATCACCCGCCATGCCCGATACGCCGCAGAATGGCGCGCCGACCGCAGCACAGGTACAGGAGGCGCTCGGTGCCGTCCGGGAGCCCGCCACCGGCAAGACCCTCGACGAGGCAAAACTCGTCGCCGATGTTGAGGTCACCGGCGGCAACGTCCGCGCGACCATCGAGATGCTCACCCCCTTGCAGCAGATGCGCCAGCAGCTGGAGCGCGACACCCGCGCGGCGCTGGCGGCGATCCCTGGCGTCGCGCACGTCGACCTCGAGTTCCGCACCAAGATCCGGGCCAGCGGCGCCGGGCGCTCCGATGCGCAGCCGATCAAGGGTGTGAAGAACACGATCGCCGTCGCCTCCGGCAAGGGTGGTGTGGGCAAGTCGACCGTCGCCGTCAACCTTGCCGTGGCGCTGGCGCAGGCCGGAGCCAAGGTCGGACTGCTCGACACCGACGTCTACGGACCGAGTGCGCCGCTGATGATGGGGGTCAACGACCGTCCGCTGATGCGCGACAACAAGATCATTCCGCTGGAAGCGCACGGCGTGAAGGTGATGAGCATCGGCTTCATCATGGATCCGGACAAGGCGCTCATTTGGCGCGGTCCGCTCGTGGCGCAGCTCATCACGCAGTTCCTCAACGACGTGCACTGGGGTGAGCTTGACTACCTCGTGCTGGACCTGCCACCCGGCACCGGCGACGTGCAGCTGACGCTGGTGCAGAAGATCCCCATCTCCGGCGCGGTGATCGTGACGACGCCGCAGGAGGTCGCACTGGCCGACGCGGTCAAGGGACTGAAGATGTTCGACGAGGTAAAGACGCCGGTGCTCGGCATCGTCGAGAACATGAGCGGCTTCGTCTGTCCCGGCTGTGGCGAAATGCACCCGATCTTCGGTGAGGGCGGCGGCAAGCGCACGGCCGAGGCGAACAAGGTCGAGTTGCTGGGTCAGGTGCCGATCGAGCCGGCGATCATGACCGGAGGTGACACCGGCACCCCGCAGGTGGCCGCCGCTCCGGAGAGCGAGACGGGCCAGGCGTTCCACCACCTCGCCGAGCGCGTTGCGGTACAACTGGCGAGCCAGTCGATCGCCAAGCCGCGCAAGCCGACGATCATGCTCCGCTCGGTCTGACGCGACACTGTCTTCCAGCATTGTTGAGCGGAACACCCGCCGGTCGATCGACCGGCGGGTGTTTGCATGCTCCGTGGCCAATGCGCCGACTTGGGATTGGCAGCACAGCAACTCGCCGGCCACGACTGCGTGCTGGCAACTGACTCGAACAGGGGGACTGTGGTTGACATGGATGCTGCATTATATACAATGCAGCATACGCAATGACGCGCTGTGACCAGTCTGTACGCCGATCGGGCGCTCCCCTTCTCGGAGATGTCGGGATTCCGGATACCCCGGCATCTCCGGAATGGCCGCAACCCGACCGGCGCACAAACCAGGAAGGGTGTGAGATGACTCCACGAATGCACCGGCGCAGGCTCTTGGAACTTTCGGCGGCTGGGGTAGCCGGTATCGCGATGACTGGCGCCATCGCACCGGGTGCTGGCGCGAGCCGTGCCCAGGATGACGAGCTCGATCCCGACGTGCAGGCCTATCTCGAGCCAGCCGAGGGCAAGCATGACCCGCCCAATGCGCTCTCCACGGTCGCCGTCGCCTTCCCGACCGTCAGCTACGACGAGGGCGACGACATCAACAACAACCCATGGACGCGCGCCTACGAGCAGAAGTACGGTATCGACGTCGAAACCCAGTGGGCCGTGCCCGGCGACCAGTATGCGCAGCGCGTCAATCTCATGCTCACGTCTGGCGAGCTGCCGGACTACTTTGCGGTCAGCGACGAGCAGTTCAAGGAGCTCGCCGACAACGACGCCCTTGAAGACCTGACCGATGTCTACGAGGCCTCAGCATCGGATCGCATCAAGGAGATGGTGACGTCGGGCGGAGACATCCCCATTCAGTCCGCCACGCTCGACGGCCGGCTCATGGCGATCCCCAACGTCACCGTCGCGAAAGAGGGAGCTTCCGTCCTTTGGGTGCGCGGCGATTGGCTCGAAGCGCTCGGGTTGCCCGAGCCGACCACCATGGAGACCCTGCTGCAGGTCGCCGACGGCTTCGCCAGCCAGGATCCGAATGGTAGCGGCAGCGCCGACACGTTCGGTATCTCCCTGGACAAGGACCTGAATTCGATCGAGGGGTTCCTGAACGGCCACCATGCCTATTCGCGGATCTGGCTCGACGATGGTTCTGGCCAGCTCGTCTACAGCAGCATCCAGCCCGAGATGAAGACCGCGCTGGGTCAGTTGCAGCAGATGTACGAAGCCGGCCAGATCGACCGCGAGTTCGGCGCCAAGGGTGGCACCGAAGTGTGGGAAGACCTGATTTCCGGGCGCTCCGGGTTGTGGTACGGCTCGGTCTATTCCGGTGTCGTCCCGATCGGCGATGCCAAGCGAACCGACGAGAGCTCGGACTGGATCCCGTACCAGATTCCGTCGGTTGACGAGGCGCCCGCCACGCCAAAGGTCGGCGCCGGGCTCACCAACGGGCGCGAGCAGTGGGTGGTGCGCAAGGGCGTCGAGAACGTCGCTGACATCTTCACCCTGATCGATTTCTGGATCGAGACGTTCTACGAAAACACCAACGATCCGATCTACCGGCACTTCGTCCAGCCCACTCCGGATCGCGCCGTCTGGCAGATGAACTCGATCCAGCTGGTCAAGCCGTACAAGAACCTGGAGCAGAGCAACGCAATCGTCGAGATCATCGAGACTGGCAGCGACGATACCTCGGGGTTGACCGCGGAGGGTCGAGACAACCTGGCGCTCATCCAGTCTTGGCTGGACGATGGGAACATCGACGGCTATGGCTGGGACCGCTGCTACGGTCCGACCGGCGCCATGCAGCGTGTGATCCGGCCCTATGTCGATGAGGACCGGTTCATCCAGAGTCAGTTCTACGGCGCCGCGACACCGGCGATGGTCTCCAGGCAGGCAACACTGGAGGCGTTGGAGCTGGAGACGTTCACCAAGATCATCCAGGGCGAGAGCATTGATGAGTTCGATGCGTTCGTCGACACCTGGATGAGCCTCGGTGGCGAGGAGATCACCGCCGAGGTCAACGAATGGGCGGCCAACCGCTAGGGTAATTCAGGACTTCTGACGTCAGCTGGGGCGATCCATCCCGGTCGCCCCAGTGGTGCATCCATCGGCAGGGCACTCCATCGCGCGGGCGGCGACGGGCGGGTTCAGGGAAGGACGGCGGCATGATTCGAAGTGAAGCATCGGTCCCCGCGACCGTGGCGCAAACACGACGAGGGTTTTGGCACCGGCGTTCGCGTCGTATCAATACGCTGCCCTTTCACCTGATGATTGTCCCGGCGCTCATCCTTACGCTGATCTTCAAATACGGTCCCATGTTCGGTCTGGTTATCGCCTTTCAGGACTTCGTTCCGATCCGGGGCATTACCGGCTCGGAGTGGGTGGGGTTCGAGAACTTCCGATTCGCGTGGAACTTCCCGGACACGATGGAGGTCATCGCCAATACGCTCTACATCTCGTCGGGGAAGATCGTCTTCGGGCTGATCGCCCCGATCGTGACGGCGCTGCTGCTCAACGAGCTGCGACTCAAGATCGTCAAGAGCGGGGTCCAAACCATTATCTACCTGCCCCATTTCCTGTCGTGGGTCATCCTCGGCGGTATCCTCATCGACCTCCTGTCGCCGTCGCAGGGCGTCATCGGCCGGGGGATGGCGGCACTCGGTTTCGAGCCGATCTACTTCCTGGGCGACAACACCTGGTTCCCCTGGGTGCTGATAACCTCGCACGTCTGGAAGGAGTTCGGCTTCAGCACCATCATCTACCTGGCGGCCCTGACCAGTATCGATCCCACCCTCTACGAAGCGGCGATGGTCGATGGCGCCAATCGGTGGCGGCAGACCTGGAATGTCACGCTGCCGGGCATCCGGCCGATCATTGTCCTTGTCACGACGCTCAGTCTCGGAAGTATCCTCGATGCCGGGTTCGAGCAGGTGCTGGTGCTCTACAGCCCGCAGGTGTACGAGAGCGGGGACATCATTGACACGCTCGTCTATCGAATGGGGCTCATCGACGCGCAGTACAGCATCGCCACCGCCATCGGGCTGTTCAAGAGCGTCGTGGCGTTCATTCTGATCTCCACGGCCTACTGGGCGGCATACCGGTTCGCCCAGTACCGCATCTTTTAACCGGGAAGATACGGAGTTTCACGACATGCGGTATCAGGAGCACTGGAGTCGAACATTGTTCATGGTGAGCACCTACACGCTGCTCATCGTGCTCGCGCTGCTGTGCCTGTTCCCGCTCGTGCATGTGCTTGCGGTCTCGTTCAGCTCGCCCAGCGCGGCGTCGTCGGGGCAGGTGGTGCTCTGGCCGATCGACGCCACCCTCGGCGCCTACGAATACGCGCTCGGCCGACCCCAGTTCATCGATGCGTTCACGGTCAGCCTCAAGCGCGTGGTGCTCGGCACCGTGGTGAACATGGTGCTGACCATCCTCGTCGCCTATCCGCTCTCGAAGAGCAGCACCGCGTTTCCCGCGCGAACGTGGTACGTCTGGTTTTTCGTGCTCACCATGCTTTTCAGCGGCGGGCTGATCCCGCTCTACATGGTCGTGCGAGAGATGCAGATGCTCGACAGCATCTGGGCGCTGGTGCTGCCGACCGCGCTGCCCGTGTTCAATGTCGTGCTGCTGCTCAACTTCTTTCGGAATATCCCGGTGGAGCTCGAGGAGGCGGCCATCATCGACGGCGCCAGCCACTGGCGCATCCTTTGGGAGATCTATCTGCCTCTGTCCAAGCCGGCGATTGCGACATTGACGCTCTTCGTGGTCGTGTTCCACTGGAATTCCTGGTTCGACGGGCTCATCTTCATGAACTCGCCAGCCAACTACCCATTGCAGAGCTATCTGCAGACACTGGTGCAGCAGGACCTGTTCATGTACAGCACATCCGATCCCCGGTTGCTGGAACAGGTATCCAACCGGACGCTGCGCGCGGCCCAGATCTTCCTTGCCGCGCTGCCGATCCTGGCGCTCTACCCGTTCCTGCAGCGGTACTTCGTCAAGGGCGTCGTACTCGGAAGCGTCAAGGGTTGATGGCATGCCTCGAGGCAAGGTGGAACCTGCAATGAGAACAGGGTCATGAACATGCAGCGCGTCAGCAGTCGCAGGATCGCGACCCGTCAGCCGCTGTACCAGGAGATCGCCAATGTGATCAAGCAGGACATCGTCGATGGCCGCTTCGCGCCGGGAGAGCGCGTGGTGGAATCCCGTCTCGCCCAGGAGATGCAGGTCAGCCTGACACCCGTGCGGGAGGCGGTGAGACAGTTGATCGGCGAAGGTGTCCTGACCACGAGCCCGAACCGCGGCCCGTCGGTGCGGATTCTCTCCGAGGCGGACGCGTTCGAGCTCTACTCGTTGCGCGCGATGCTGGAGGGACTCGCCGCGCGGCTCGTGGTCGATCGCGGACATCGCGAGCAAATCCAGCGCGTGCGCGGCGTCTTCGAAGAGATGGTGGCGGCGCTCGACGACCCTGCCGTCGAGTCGTTGCTGGCACACGCCAGCCGGCTGCATGGCAGCCTGATCGCCGCATCGGAGCACGGCCGGTTGCAGCA
>JAUIGA010000146.1 GCA_030430125.1 Chloroflexia bacterium
GAAGCCGAAGCGAAGCGTTGTTGTCCAGAGCTTCACCAACGGCCTGCTCGACCCCGGCCAGGAGATGCTGGGGCCAGTGGAGGACGGCGGGACGATCATCGCCAACACCGCGCCCGGCTGCTGGGGTCCGATGATCACCCCCAGCCTGCGCGGCGGCCACGAGGTCACCCGGCCCGTGTATGTCGACGGCGCCGAGCCCGGCGACGGCATCGCCATCCGCATTCGCGACATCACCGTGACCTCGACCGCGACATCGTCCGGCCACGACTCGTCGCCGGAGGGCTTCTGCCTGGGCGATCCCTACGTCGCGGCGCGTTGCCCGACCTGCGACGCCATCTGGCCGGAGACCCACCTCGACGGCATCGGGCAGGACGCGGTGGTCTGCGACGTCTGCGGCAACCCGGTGAAGCCGTTCGAGGTCGTGCACGGCTACACCGTCGTGTTCGACGACGCCCGCACGGTGGCCGTGACCGTGCCGCGGGAGGCGGCCGATCGGATCGCCCGCGACGCCCACCACTACGCCGCGCTGCCGGACGAATCGGCCCAGCACCCGATCCTGGCGTACGCGGTGGCCGACATGGCGGCGGTGATGGTGCGGATGCGCCCCTTCCTCGGCCAGCTCGGCACGACGCCATCGCACCCGCTGCCGGATTCCCACAACGCCGGCGACTTCGGAGCGTTCCTCGTCGGCGCACCGCACGAGTACGCGCTGACGGCGGAGGAGCTGGCGCAGCACAAGACCGACGGGCACATGGACATCGACGCGGTGCGACCGGGCGCGATCCTGGTCGCCCCGGTGAAGGTGCCGGGTGGCGGGGTGTACATGGGCGACATGCACGCCGGGCAGGGCGACGGCGAGATCGCGGGGCACACGATGGACGTCGCCGGCAGCGTGACGCTGCAGGTGAACGTGATCAAGGGGTACCCGATCGATGGGCCGGTGCTGTTCCCGCTGCTGGAGGACCTGCCGCCGATGGCGCGCCCGTTCAGCGCCGGGGAGCGGGCCCGCGCCGAGCGGCTGGCGGCCGAGTGGGGCATCGGGGAGTTGGAGGCATCGGCGCCGGTGTCGGTGATCGGCACGGCGGCGAACATGAACGCGGCGATCGACAACGGGCTGGAGCGGGCGGCGGCGCTGCTGGGGATGACGGTGCCGGAGGTCCGCAACCGGGCGACGATCACGGGGGCGATCGAGATCGGACGCAACCCGGGGGTGATCCAGGTGACGTTCCTGGCGCCGATCGGCCGGCTGGACGCGGTCGGCCTGGGTGACATCGCCCGGGAGCAGTACGACCTCTGAGCGCGGCGGGCCTGCGGCCGACTGCATCAAAACGGACGCGCATCGTTGGGAGAACGGCCTGACACGGGGTCAGGCCCTACAGACGAGTGGGGATAGAACGACCCGGCATGGGGTCGGGTTCTGCGTACGATGCAGCCCTGCGGGCCTCTCCTACGGGCGGTTGTGGCGACTGGTCCGCTTGTGACCCTTGACGGGCGTCGTTGACGGAGACGTCATCTGCCGTGCCGGCTTCTGTCGTCCTCGACCTGTCGGCGTCACGATGGCGACGGTGTTGGGGGTTTCGATGTCGTACTGGCGTTCGGGCTTGCGCTCGGCGATTCGCACCGCCTGAACGTCGGCGCCGTCCGGAACCTGGTCCAGGATGGACGGATCGGCGAAGACATCCTCGGTGAAGGCGAAGAACGCATCAAGCTCGCGATCGATCCGGGCTTGTTGCTCGCGGGAAATGTCGCTCAATTGTCCCATCGCCTCACCGTCCTTCGAACTCGGCGAGATGCCGTGACCAGTTGCGTCTGATTTCGTCGATCGCCAGCGTCAGTGCCTCATTGTTGGACAGCGACAACCACTGCTTGTCGATCGTGCGCCCCATGGTGTCCAGGATATCGAGGTGGGGCTGGCCGGGCGCGGTGTCGTAGCGTCGCACCGGATTCCAACGCCCACGGTGCCAAGCTTCGAGTTGCACGACGAACATGGTGGCGCGGCCTCGGTCTGTCCAGATCTATACGCGCACCCGAGCAATATCCTCTGCCAGTGTGCACTCGTACCGCTGCTCTCTTGGCACCCGTCAGCATCCTCATCCCGCAACCCCGTTGCCACCAGTATACAGGTCCGGTGTCAGAGCTCGAAGACCTTCACCACCTCGTCGCCGACGTGGTTGATGACCTTGATGGCGATCAGCCGGCCGGATGCGGTCGGACCGGATGACATCGCCCGGAAGCAATACGACCTCTAATCGCGGCGAGCCGGTCGAAGCAACGGCCCGACACGTCTCCCTTCGGACGTCGATCGGTCGGTGGACCGCCCCTACGGGTTGGTGGCATCGTCGTGTGCGCCCTGGGCGCCCTGATTGTTGTCTACAAGTCCCAGCTCACGCGCGACCGGCTCGATACCCGGAGATTGCGCGGGAAGATTGACCCAAAGGGAACACCGGCACCGCTCATGGCCTCGTCCCGCTGGCCTGTCGAGCGCACCAATGCCTAGACCAACGCCCACAAGAAGCTGGTCTGGTGCGCCGAGCGACGGGCCGAGGTCGTGCTCGCCTTCTCGGTAGTCATCATCATCGTGCGGCGACTCATCCGGGAAAGCTGGACCCGGTACCGCTGGAAGGGACGGCCATCGCGAAAACCACGACCTGCTCCCTGTTGGCGCATGCTCTCTTGGGGCGGCTTGGGGCCTGGTGTCGTCATGCAAGCCCCTCGAAGTAGGATCGAATCTTGCTGGCCATGAGTTTTCGGCGCTGGTGCAAGAATGCCGGATAGTCATCACTGGTCGCGGTGAATACCATGTCGGGAATACAGTTTTGCCACAGATTCCCCGCCAGTTGCTCCGGGCTCGCGATGCTGCCATACACTTTCGTGCCGTTCGTCACCTGAGCTCGAACTTCTTCCATGTAGGCCGCCGGTTCCTTGTTGCTGATGCGAACATTGATTTCGCTCTGCGCAATGGCGTAGTTGGCGATCTGGTTGTACTGCGCCTGTACGTATCCGTGCTTCTGAAGATACGCCTTCGGGAAGATGTGGTGAACGTCTGACTTGATCTTGACCAGTGTTTCGACATCGATATCGCTGGACAAAAAGCCTCTATCGTGTGCCCAAACCTGGGCCGCCTTGAAAATGTGGAAGTACTGATTGTTGCCTGAGGACGAAACGAGCCGCTGCGGCAGTACGACGCTCCAGAATGCATCTGAAAGTTCGCCGGCGAACACCTGGTCGATATACGCTAGAGGGTCTCCCTCCATGAGGTTTCTGGCATCCTGCTCGAATCGGGTTTCGAACGAACCTGAATGTCGTGCCGTCAGGAGTGACATCACAAACCAGCGCCGCACATACTTGTGAACATCGCCGTGGTGAACATCCCGCTTCTTGAGCAGGTGATAGAGGATGTATGCGAACACAATCGCATTCGAAGAACCGATCATCCCAGGGTCCACAAATCCGGCAGATCGGATGATCATCATTAGATCTTTGAACCGGCTCTCGTTCGCGAACGTGAGGAACCCGTGCTTCAGTCGAGCAAAAGAGTCCTCGACTATAGCCTCCTCATAAGTTCGCGTGTCAAAATTGCGACCCGAAAGGAGTGCAACAAGATCGGAGAGACGCCCACGGCGAAACTCGGAAGTGAAAGCCACGCGCAGGACGTCTGTGTAGGATGGATCCCACAGATATTCGGCTTCGTTCTTGAGCCACGCAATCTTCGCGAAGTACTCGCTAGTCCCAAAAGACTCATCGCGCTTGATCGTTTCGAACATTGCTGGATGGACCGCGAGCTGACAAAAGTAGTCGATCCCTTTTCGCAACGAGTTCCCACCGTAGGTCTCATTCACGCTGATCTTGGACATCGCAAAGTCGGCCTGATTCAGCGTGACGCCAGCAGAGTTCACGCGGATGAAGATCTCCGTCACGGTTTCGATATCGAGGTCGTGAGAAAGCTCGATGAAGCCGACATGATGGTTGGTGATACTCTTCAAGGAACTGAGCGCAGCAAAAACCTGACCTTCCTCTGCCTCTGGGTTCTTCTCACAGTAGGCCCTGACAAGCTTGAAGAGGTCTCCGCTGGAGCCGAATAGGTGCGAGATGTCCGGTATCCACTCATGATTCTTGGCGATAGCGGAGTTGTAGACCTCGAATCGCTCTTCAAGGGGATGAAATGCGATACGGATGCGTGTTGGTCGGTAACTCTTGCTTGTCACCGTGCGTCCGGCGAGGGCCGCCATCATCGCTGTGATACGCTGCTGGCCGTCGATCAGTATGAGCTTGCCATTGGAGAGCGAGCCATCCTTGAGCCGCACATCCGGGTTCTTCCAGCCTATCAAATAGCCGATCGGATATCCCTGATACAGCGAGTCCATGAGGTTGCGTACTTTGGCAGCATTCCACACGAATGGACGCTGTATCTCTGGAATTGCAATTTGACCCGTTTCAATGAGCCCCAGCAAGTAGTTTACCGAATACTGATTGACGTTGTAGCGCTGACCGACGGCTGGCATGGCAATCCTCTCTTCAGGAAGGGGGCTGGCTGAAATCTTGCCGGAATCTGTTCAAGCAGCGTCTCGGAAACGATGCAAGAGTACTGACGTCAGCCTGCTGGTCCGGCTATCGCTCCGGCCCGTTGTGTCGTGCAACTGTATGTGTCACCTTGGACAACGATACACCAGAATCGGCAAGGATGGGCGACGGAAGCCTGGCCGCTCGTCAAGGGGCTTGTCGAGAGCCTTGACGACCTGACGAGCAGTCGGGGTCGTCCGCCCACGTCGCCGGTACGCGTGAGCGGTGTGCGCCAGGTTTTCTCCCGCTTGCCCTCAGGGCTTCGAAGCTCTCGTCGTCGAGATCTACAAGAAGACTTGGGCGCTATCAGGACGATTGCGTGGTTCCGGTGGCGACGATGGCATGGGTTTGGCGATCTCATGGGACGAAAAGGGTTGCGAGGAATCGCCAATCGCACGTGGAGGGCTGCTGCGTCATGGGAGAACTTGTGAAGCAACCGGACGACGCCTCCTCCCGGCGACCCGGTCCCGACGGGGACTGGCCCTACGAGACGCGCGGTGTGAAGATCGCCGGGGAGAACCCGATGATCGTCCTCTACCGGCCGGGGGGCGACGAGGTCGTCGCCATCGCCAGCATGTGGACCAGCACCTGGTCGGAGGCGGGCCAGGGGCGCGCGCTGGTGATCTGGGCCGATCCCGAGGCGACGGGGCTGGGCGACCTCGCCCCGGTCGGCATCTTCACCGACAACCCCGAGCTGGCCGCCTTCGTCTGGAGTAACTTCTACAACGACTACGACCCCATCCACGGTCGCGGGATCGAGGAGGCTCCCGTTCGCGACGCCCGCTTCACCGAGCAGGCCGACGGGCGACGCCTCCACCGCATCAGTTGCATCTCGGGGGCGACGACGATCGAGCTCGAGTGGCGGGACGTGGTCGAACTCTTCCACGCCGTCACCTACCCGACCGGGTACGAGGTCTCGGTCGTCGCCGCGCCCTGCGCGGATGCCTCGATCGCCGTCAACGGGCAGCGGGCGATGGGCGAGATCCACCGGCCCGAGGGCTGGTTCAAGAGTTCGGCGATGCTGGCCTTCGCCGAAACATGGATCGCCCTGCCGACGGAGGCGGACGGCGGGGGGTGAGCATCGCGGTGGTCTCGCGATGGTCAGGCGAAAGGGCATTGCCGCGCCGGCGCGATCTCCCACGACGCGTGGCAGCGCGTCTATATGACAAGGAATGACCGGATATCGAAATCCAGGTCTACCGGTCGCTGCTGGACGAGGTGCCGGGCAGGCGGGTGAGGTCGAGCGTCGCGGCGAAATGGACGAACCAGCTCACGATGATCGCCGCGACCGGGTAGAACCACCACGACGGCGGACCGGTAATGAGGTCCGTCACCACCAGCGCGATGGCCAGCGCCAGCCCGCCCAGCAGGTGCGCCCCGACCCACGGTCGCCCCCGCGTCCAGATCGCGCCGAGCACGGTCGCGACCACCACCCCGCTCCACATCACCGGCCAGTACCACCAGGTGTTGTCGCTGGCGACCCAGTCGATCACCATCAGCCCGGCCGAGGCCGCGATCCACCCGGCCAGCAGCGCGCCGAGCACCCGCCGCGGCGCCATCACGTAGCCGGCGTGGATGGCGAGCAGGACATACCAGACGCCGATCGGCCACGCCGCCCACGGACCGCCGCCGGATATCAGGTTGAGCACGATGAACCCGGCTGACACGACCAGGAAGGCGGAGACGTGCGCCATGAGCGTCCCCACCAGACGCCGCTGCCGGTCGGTCTCGCCGCGCGCGCCGAGCTCCTCCAGCATGAACGCTTCCCAGCCGCTGCCGGACCAGCGCTGCCGGCGGAAATGGACCAGCGCGTGACCGGCCAGCAGCACCGTCCACATCGCGAAGGGGTACTGCACCCAGAGCTCGCCCGGATCGGTGACGAGGTTCTCGATCAGCAGCAGCGAGAGCACCCCGGTGTAGACGACGGCGTGTGTCGCCAGCAGGCTCCAGCCGCGGGTCCGCATCAGCCAGTGCGCGGCCAGCAGCACGCCGAGCTGGAGCGCCCCGAAGACGATGCTGGCGAAGGCGTTGAACCCGGTCGCGATCAGCACCGCGGTCAACACGACCACCGCCAGCCCAGTGGCGACCAGGTGCGCCCGGATCAGCGATGTCGCCCGAAAGGCGACCAGTGCGTGGGCGACGACGAAGATGCCGAGCACGAGGATCGGCCAGAGCGACCACGCTCCCCCACCCTGGTCGATGTTGATCGCCACCAGCCCGAGGTTGAGTCCGGTGTAGAAGGCGAGGTGCGCGCCGAGCAACCCCTTCCATTGGAAGACGAAGCCAGCGTGGGTGGCGAGAATGGTGCCCCACGCCCACAGTGGATAGAGGCTCCACCACTGGCCCGGCGTGAAGAAGATGTTGACCAGCACCACGATCGACATCACCGCGATGAACAGCGCCAGGTGGGCGAAGAAGACCGAGAGCACCACTTCCCGGCGCGCTGCGGCGCGGGCAGGGTCGGCGGGCGGCGCGACGCGGTCGTCGGCGCCGGGTTTCGCTTGCCGGTGCGCGTCGATTGCGCCGAGCGCGATGTCGACGGTCTCCATCAGGGAGACGGGGTGATCCTCCAGCATCGCGCGGAACTCGGATTCGTACCGTTCGCGCCAGTCGCGCGGGTAGAGGTTGAGAAGGAGGCTCGGGTTCATTCGGGGTGCTCTCCGTTCTGGCGGATGCGCTCCAGTCCGGCGGTGGTCACGGAGGTCATGCCGTCGAGGTGGGCTTCAAGCGCGGTTCGTCCCGCTTCGGTGATGCGGTAGGGCTGGCGACGGTCGTCGGTGGGGACGGCGGCGATGAAGCCGCGCTCCTCGAGCCGGGAGATGGCGCCGTAGAGGGTGCCGGGACCGACGCGGACGCCGGCGAATCCGGAGATGTCCTCCATCATGGCGTAGCCGTGGCGGGGTTTGCCGGCGAGGCTGATCAGGATGAGCAGCGCCGGTTCGGCGAAGCGTCCGAGATCGAGCTGCGGCTTGGCCATGGGTGATGTCCCTGTCGAGGCGTCGTGTGTCGTCCGGCGGTATATCAGCAGATGATATATCGTCGGACGTAATAGTGCCTGAGGGTGTGGTGGATGTCAACCATCGGCTCGCGGGTCGCTGTCGACGGGTTGATGCTGGGGGTGGTGGTCCGGTGTCGGGCGTGACGTGCCGCTACGCTTCGATTCCTGCCGATCACCGAGACCCCTGTCATCCCGACGTGAGGGCCGTAGGCCGAGCGGAGGGATCCCCCGATTGGGACGCCCGCAGGGCGTCCCAATCGGTCCGTCCTTATACTTGTGTTCCTATCCGTCGTTCGTCGGCAATCACGACGATGCCACGGACCGGATGTCTCGGCCTGCGGCCCGGGTAATCCGGGGGATCCCTCACCCCATCGGCGCTTCGCGCCTCTCGGGGTTCGGGATGACAATGGCATCATTTGCGTGTTGGAGCCGACCGTGGCTGTAGGGTCGCAGGATGGGCGGCCACAAGGGCCGCCCGAACGTGGGTTTGTGTGATCAGGCGGCGCGGGACTCCGTGTCGACGGTGTCCTGCGCGTCGGGCTGGACTCTCCCCTCCTCCACCGGCAGGCCGGTGATGAGTCGCGAGCCGCGGCCGC
>JAUIGA010000147.1 GCA_030430125.1 Chloroflexia bacterium
GTTGTGCGCGGCCCGAATGATCATGTGCTGGTCGGAGCCAGGTGTCATCACCAGACTGTAATCGGCGTCGAGCAGGGCACAGGCACGCCGGGTCACGATGTCGAAGACACGCTCCGGATCATTGCGTTCCGCAAGTTCCCTGGCGAGATCGGTGAGGAGCTCGACGCGTCGGCGCGCCTCCGCGAGCATGGTGACGGGTGAAATCGACGCGTCATCGACCGGGGCGAGCTCGTCAGTGACCTCCCGCGCGGTAAGGATTGCGCCGGACTGATTGCCCCGGGCATCCTGCACCGGATGCCCGGTCAGGACAAAGACCTTTGGCACGTCGAAACGGTTCGGGACGAGTACACGGGTCTCGTGCACGGTCTCGCCATGCATTGCCCGGGTCAACGGGTGTTCGTCCAGCGGCACTTCGACGCCGCTGAGGGTTTCGCGCCGAAACGAGCGGATGAAGTGGGAGTAGTGGCGCCCGAGACACCTGGTGCGTACATCGTCACCCCAGGCGTCGATCATCGGCTGGTTCATGTAGATGATCGTGCCGTCTGCATCCGTCGCCAGCAGCTGTAGCGGCAGGTTGTTGAGGAGCGCGACCCTGGAGAGGGGTTGCTTCTGGCTCTCGCGGCGCAGGTGGACGTGCTCGATCGCGAAGGCGGCCTGCCTGCCGAGACGTGATGCGAACTGGCGATCGGTCGAGTCGAACGGCTCGTCGCCGTCATCGGCAACGACGATCGCGCATCCCACCGCACGGTTGCCCGCGCGCATGGGGATCAGCAGCGCCGTGGCGTCGTGGGCCATCCAGCGAGCTCCTCCCACCAGGCGGCGCTGGGATTGATCGAGGATCACGACGTCATCCGCGCGGACACGCTGTTTCAGGAATTCCAGCATCTGGCCGCCAGGCGGTCTGGACAGGCTGGCGGTGTCGACACCGAAGGTACCGTATGGCGCAAGCACATTCGCATCATGGGTGAATTTCCAAACGACCGCGGCTCGTGCGTTGAGGTTGGAGGTCAACCATTGGGCAGCCCAGTCGCCGAAGCGGTCGAGTCCTTCGCCCGAGGCGACTTCCAGTATCTGTTGGGTTGCGATGGCGAGGCGACCCGCATAGTCGATCGTGTCATTGATGCCGGAGAGGGCAGGGCGCGTTGCAGGGGCGGGTTCCGCTTGCCGGTACTTGCGCGGGGCGCGTTCGCGCATGGGGCGCCAGGCATGCAGGTCCTGCGCGGCGATCAGGGCCATTCGACCGAGACGCTGTGCCGGGAGCTTGCCGCTGCGCACCGCCCGGGACACGGTGTGATACGACACGCCTTTCAGGCGAGCCGCTTCCGTCATGGTGTAGCGGTCCCCGGCATACGCGTCCGGGGAAGGGAGACCCTGATTCCCGTGTGACATCTGTGACCTCCAGCCCGGTAGCCACTGTCCGGCAGATGGGCGCATCGCGGCACGGTTGCCTGACTATGTGGCGGCAGCCCTGCCGGACGCCCACCGGGTGTGCAGGCAGCATACGCCATCTGCTCCAACATGTGGATACATGGTTGGCACGAAGATGCCGTTTTGGGTCATCGAATGCAGCAGATGTTGCCGTGCCCGGGATGCTGCCGGGGCGCCACTACGCATTGAGGCGCCCCGGCGATCGCCAATCAGGCGAGGGCGCGCTCAATGGCGCGGCGCGTCAGGTTTCGCGTGACGCGGGCGCGATATGCGGCTGGGGCATGCTTGTCGGCCAGCATCTCGACGCCATCGGTTGCTGTCGCCGCGGCAGCGCGGATGGAATCCGCATCCGGTGCAGTGCCGATCAGGGCGTTTTCGACGTCATGTGCCCGGTAGGCGACGTCGCTGGAACCGGTGATGCCGATGCGGAGTGTCGCGAGCGTGCCGTCACTTGCACGACTCGCCACCACGGCGACCCCCACCGTTGCGTATCCGGAGGCAGGGTTCGGGAGTTTCTCGTAGGCGCACGAAGCTCCAGACGGCGGTGCCGGCACGCGCACTGCCGTGAGTACCTCGTCCGGCTCCAGGGCGGTGGTGAGGAACCCCTGGAAGAACTCGCCGATGGGGATGTCGCGGGTGCCACTCGGTCCGGTCGCGATCACGGTGGCGTCCAGCGCGAGCATGCCGGCGGGGTAGTCTGCGGCCGGATCGGCGTGCGCGAGCGCCCCACCGATGGTGCCCATGTTGCGCACCTGCTGGTCGCCGACGACACGTGCCATCTGCCCGAGCAGGGGTACGGTAACCGCAATCTCCGGGTTGGTGGCCAGCTCATGATGCGTCACGAGCGCGCCGATCGTCACGGCGTCATCGGTAATCGTGATTGCGCGGAGCTCGTCGATGCCCGTGATGTCAATGATGTGCTCGGGTTGGGCGAAGCGCAGCTTCATGACCGGCAACAGGCTGTGCCCGCCGGCGAGAATCTTGCCACTGTCCCCATATTGCTGGAGCAGCTGCAGGGCGTCAGCAACGGATGCGGCCCGGTGATAGGTGAATGGCGTTGGAAACACGGGTCAGACCTCCACCGATGCGGCCGCGGGGGCCAGGTCGTCGGTTGTCAGGCGTTCGGCCGCGGCCTGCACCGCCTTGATGATGTTGTGGTAGCCGGTGCAGCGGCAGATATTGCCTTCCAGCGCGTGGCGGATTTCCGCTTCCTCCGGATGCGGTGTTTCCCGCAGGAGTGCCAGGGAGGAGAGGATCACGCCAGGGGTGCAGTAGCCGCACTGGAGCCCGTGCTCCTCCCAGAAGACGTTCTGCAGCGGGTGGAGCTGGTCGGCCGACGTGGCGAGCCCCTCGATGGTCGTGACGCTGCGGCCATTGACCTGGGCGGCGAGCACCATGCAGCTCTTGACCGCCTGGCCATCGAGCAGCACGGTGCAGGCACCGCACTGTCCGGTTTCACAGCCGGTGTGCGTGCCGGTGAGACCAAGGCTCTCGCGGAGCATATGCAGAAGGAGGGTGCGCGGTTCCACATCGACGGCGTGGTGTTTCCCGTTGACCGTTGTAGAGACGGGAATGGTCGTGGGTGTCACTGATCTTTCTCCCGTGATGTACTCGACTGCCGACAGGGTCGCGGTCGCATGGCGCATTCCGGGTTGGGCCGCGTGCGCCGTGCGGTACAGACGGCTAGACGTCGCTGGCGGCCTTCGATTCGAGGCATTTGAAGAACTGGCCGACGATGGTCGACGCCGCTGGCTGAATCACGCGGCTGCCGATGCGGGCGAGCGTGCCGCGGACGTTGGCGTCCCCACCCCATTTGACCAGCGTGCCGCCAGCATCTTCGAGGAGCTCGAGCGTGCCCTCGCCCGACACCTGTCCCTGGGGGCCCTTGCCCTCAACGAGCATGCGATAGCTCGAGGGTTCCTGCTTGTCGCTGATCTGGACCTTTCCATTGAAGGTGCCCTTGATCATGCCGATGCCGATCTTCATCGTCGCTTCGTAGGCATCCTCGCCCACCTGCTCCAACCGCTCGCAACCCGGCAGGCAGGCCTTGAGGGTCTCCGGGTCGAGCATGAACGCGTAGACGCGCTCGCGCGGTGCGGTGAAGCGATGTTCGCCAGAAAGCTGCATGGGTCCTCCCCATCGAATTCATGGTAGCGACGACCGCGCCATTCGCTTTGGCGCGGTCACTTCTGCACGGCATCTTCGCACAATTGGGAGCGTCCCGCTATGCCTCGCGCACGACGGGCAAGCCGCATTCGGCCAGGACCCGCGCAATCTCGCGCGCATGATCCCGCGTCAGTGGGGTGTGTGGCTGGGCCGATGTGGGGTGATCGATCAGCCCCTGCAGCCACAGGGCGACCTTGAACGCGCCGTGCGCGGCCGCCGAGGTGCCGTAATCCGCGAGCGAGGGGATGGTGATGATCTGGAAGAGGCGGTAGAGGCGCTCCTGCTCGGCGCGCGCGGCCTCCCAGTCGCCGGCGGTGCAGGCATCGTACAGCCGGACGAACCCGGCGGTGTCGACGTTGGCGAGCCCCGGCACCAGACCGTGCGCGCCCATCTGCAGCGCGAAATCCGCGGTGAGCTCGGAGCCGGTGAAGACGCGGAATCGCGTGTTGTCGCGGTTGTCGAGTACCACGCCGCGGAAGTTGGCATCCTGGCCGCTGCTGTCCTTCAGGGCCATGATCGTCCCGGTCGAGGCGAGCTCGTGCAGCACCGGTCGCTGCAGCTTGACGTGTGTCGCCGAGGGGATGTCGTATGCGAGAATCGGCAGCCCGACCGTCTCGTGCACCAGCGTGTAGTGCCGGACGATTTCCTGTCGCGACGGGGTGACGTAGAACGGCGGGCAGACGACGATGCCGTCGGCGCCGAGCTCGCGTGCTCGAGTCGCTCGGTCGATCACGCGCGCCGTCGAGAAATCGATGCAGCCGGCCAACACGGGGATGCGGCCACCGACCTGGTCGACGGCGGTGGCGATCACGTCGTCCTGCGTGGCGTTCGACAGCAGCGGTGCCTCGCTGGTGGAGCCCAGCACGAACAGGCCGTGGATACCGTGCTCGATCTGCGCATCGATCAGCCGCCGGAAACTCGATGTGTCCAGGGTACGATCGGGTGTGAGCGGGGTGCTGATCGGCGGAATGATGCCGTGAAGCGTGGACGATTCGAGCGTCATTGCGTGTACCTTTCGTGCCTGGCTGCGTGACGTCACCGCGTCGAAGCTGTTGACGAAGGAAGGCAAGGTTGGCGAGCCTAGAGCCGTGGGTCGAGCGCCTCGCGCAAACCATCGCCGACGAAGTTGATCGCGATCACACAGACCACGATGGCGATGCCGGCCGGCGCCCACTGCCACAGGTCGTTCTCCATCGCACTGATGTTGCGGGCGACCTCCAGCATGTTGCCCCAGCTTGGCGTCGGAGCCTGGACCCCGAGTCCGAGGAACGACAGTCCGGCCTCGAGCAGGATCGCCGCGGCCACACCCAGTGTCGCATTCACGATGAGCACGTCAATCACGTTGGGGAAGGCGTGACGGAACATGATTCGTGTGTCCGGCGCGCCGATGACCTCCGCGGCCTGCACGAACTCGAGGTTGCGCAGCAGGAGAAAGCGGGCACGGACGAGACGACAGGGCACCGGCCAGTTCAACAGGCCGATGAGGAAGATGGTCTTCCACAGGCCCGGTCCGGTGATGGCAGCGACGGTCAGGATGATGATGATGGCGGGGAAGGTCATCATGACGTCGGTGAGGCGCATGATCAGATTGTCGATCGCACCGCCTTGATACCCGGCGAGTGCGCCAAGCACTGCCCCGACGCCGATCGAGATCACCACCGACGCGACCCCGACGAGCAGCGAGACCCGGCCCGCGTAGACGGTGCGGGCGAAGGTGTCTCGCCCGGTCCGGTCGGTGCCGAACCAGTGGTCGATGGATGGCCCCTCGTTGCGAGCGCGGAGGTCGATCGCGGACGGGTCGTGCTGGGCGATCACCGGTGCGCCAATGGCGAGGATCGCGAAGATCGTCAGCACCACCAGGCTGAATACCGCCATCCGATGTCGGGTGAAACGGCGGGCGGCGATCCGCCACGGCGCCTCGATCCGAACCTGGCGCTCCGTCAGCCTCGACCCATACCTGACCGTTCCGGTTGACTCAGTCATAGCGGATCCTCGGGTCGATGATGGCGTAGGTGAGATCGGTGAGCAGGTTTGCGGTGAGGATGATGATCGCCAGGATCAGCGTGAGTCCCATGACAACGGGGTAGTCGCGCGCGTTGACGCTTTCGACGAACAGGCGGCCCATGCCGGGCCAGGTGAAGATGGTTTCGATGAACACCGCGCCGGCGAGCAGGTTGGGGATGTAGGTGCCGATGATCGTGGCGATCGGGATGAGGGCGTTGCGGAGCGCATGCCGCAGCACGACCGGTCGGAACGCCAGGCCTTTCGCCTGGGCGGTACGGACGTAGTCCTGGGAAAGTGCCTCGATCATGGAGGAGCGGGTGTACCGCATGGTGCTCGCGACGTACTGGATCGCGATTACCAGTGCGGGCAGGATGAGGTGGTGCAGACGGTCGAGAAACCCAGTATCGCCTGGGGTGGTGTAGCCGCCAGTAGGAAACCACCCGAGCCGGACGGAGAAGATGTACAGCCCGACCAGGCCCGCCAGATACACGGGTACCGAGATGCCGAACAGGGCACCGGAGGAGATCAACATATCGATCGGCGTGTTGCGCCGGACAGCGGTGAGGACGCCGAGCAGCAGTCCGGAAACGACACCGATGGTCATGGCGGTGACCATCAGCAGCAGCGTCGGTCCGATGCGCGCGCCGATCAGCTCCAGCACATCCTGCCCGGTACGGGCACTGACGCCAAGGTTGCCCTGCAGCGCCTCCTTGAGCCAGATCAGGTAGCGCTCGGGCAATGGCGCGTTGAGGCCAAGCCGCTCGCGCAGCGCGTCCCGCTGCGCCTCGGTGAGGGGCGAGTCGGGCGGCACATAGGCGCTGAGTGGGTCGCCGGGCGTGGCCTGCAGCAGCAGGAAGCTGAGGATGGTAATGATGATCAGCACCGGGATGTTGATCATCAGGCGGCGCTGGATATATCTCCCCATGGGGGCGCTCCAGTCGGTGCGGGTGTTCGGTCAGCGGAAGGCGCGACACCATCCGGTGTCGCGCCTTCCGCGTGGGCATCGAGCGCGGCTCCTAGCTGGCCGGGATGTCCCATTCGTGCGCGGCGTCGTAGTAGCGTCCGCCACCGGGCGCCGGCGTCCAGACGAAGTTCTCGACGTCAATGCTGACCGCGCCGAAGCGGTCGCTCACCCAGAGGAAGCCCCAGGGGAGCTCTTCGTTCTGCAGGGTACAGGCGTCCTGGTAGATGGCGGAGCGTGCATCGGGGTCGGTCTCGACCTGACCAGCCGCATAGTACTCGTCCATCTGGTCGTTCGCGTACCGTGCGCGGTTCACACCGTTTGGCGGGAAGGAGTCCGAGTCGAAGTAGGTGCGGGTCACGGCCGGGTCCGGCCCGATCGCGGCGCCGCCGTAGAAGACGTGCCAGTCTTCGGTATCGTTGACGCGGTCGGTGAAGCTCGGCACATCCATCACGCGAATCTCGACATCCACACCGACGTCGGCGAGGTTTTGCTGCATCGAGAGCATCACGTCGTTCGAGAGCTGGTCGCCGTAGTAGGTGAAGAACTCGATCGGACCATCCTGCGACCAGCCGGCTTCTTCCAGGAGCTGGCGAGCCATATCCGGATCGTAGGCGTAGTCGTTGAGCCCTTCCGGCACGTACTGGTCGGCCGAGAAGATGCACGGCACGTTCGTCGCCGAACCGGCGAAGAGAATGTCGACGATCGCGTCTTCATCGATCGCGTACATCCACGCCTGCCGGACCCGAGGATCCTGGTACTGCTCGAGCAGGAGGTTCCAGGTGATCACGTTCTGGACCAGCGAGGGTCCGGCGATCACGGTGACATCCGGGTTGTCCTGCGCTTCGGCAGCTTCGTCGGCGGTGAGATACGTGAACTGGATCTCGCCCGATCGGAGCGCGAGCACGGCGCTGCCAGCTTCAGGGAAGTAGCGGTTGACGAGCCGGTCGATATTCGGCCGACCGCGCCAGTAGTCGTCGTAGGCGACGAGCTCGACAAACTGGCCTTCCTCGTAGGTGCTCCACTGGAAGGGGCCGGTCCCAATCGGGTTGGTGCGCCACCAGTCGGAGGTGGCAAGCTCGGCCGGGGTCATGTCGCTCAGCGCATGCGCCGGCAGCATCACCAGGAAGGTGAGTGCGTCCAGAATGGCGGCGTCGGGCTCTTCGAGCACGAGCACGGCGGTGAGGTCGTCCGGAGTCTGGACCTCGGTCACACCGGTGAACTTGGCCCCGATCCAGCTGGCGCTTTCTGGATCCTGTGCGGTGGTGATGGTGAAGGCGACATCCTCGGAGGTGAACGGCTCGCCGTCGTGCCAGGTCACGCCGTCCTGCAGGTGCAGGGTCCATTGCAATCCGTCGTCGGATACCTCCCAGCTCTCGGCCAGCTCACCTTGAACTGTGGTCAGGCCGACATCGTAGAGCACCAGCTTGGAGAAGTACTTCTCCAGCCAGGTGAAGCCGGCGCCGGCCTGCAGCGGGTTGAAGAGCTCCGGCGCGCCACCCGGGCCGACATCGAAGCCGCCGGTGAGCACCTTCTCGCCGTCCTGCCTGCCGGCAGCGGCCATGGGCAGCCCGGCGGCGAGCAGCACCACGA
>JAUIGA010000148.1 GCA_030430125.1 Chloroflexia bacterium
CGGCGTCCGCCGTACTGCCGTCGCCGACCACCGTCGCCGTGTTGTCGTGGTTTCCGAAGCCGGCATTTGCCACGTTGTCGTTTCCGACCACGGTGGCGGTGTTATTGTTGCCATCGGTCGCGGCAGCTTCACTCACCGCCCCGATCACCAGCGCGGTGTTGTCGTCCCCGTCCCGGGCTTCTGCCGTACTACCATCGCCGACCACCGTGGCGGTGTTGTTGTAGCCATTCTGGGCCACTGCCAGACTGTCATTCCCGACCACCGTGGCGGTGTTGTTATCGCGCTGAAGGGCCCCTGCAAGGTTGCCGTCGCCGATGATCGTGGCGGTGTTGTTGTCGCCATCACGTGTGACCGCCCCGCTGTCATCGCCGACCACGGTGGCCGTGTTGTCGTTGCCAATGATGGCGTCCGCCTCGCTGTCGTTGCCGATCACGGTCGCGGTGTTGTCATTGCCGACGCTGGCGAACGCACGACCGTCGTCACCGATGATCGTGGCGGTGTTGTCGTCGCCGTCCTCGGCGAGCGCAAAACCGTCGTCACCGATGATCGTGGCCGTGTTGTCGTCGCCATCGGCCGCGGTCGCCGTGCTGTCGTTGCCCAGCACCGCCGCCAGGTTGCCTGCCCCGTTCGTCGCCTCGGCGCTGGAGTTGTGCCCGACCACCGCCGCCCCGTTGCCGCTGTCGGCCGTGCACGTCGCGCTGCCCGTACTCGCGCTGCCGCCGTCCGTGGCGATGCACGCGCTCACCGGATTGGGCAGCCCCGCCTCCTCGGCCAATTGCCCGACCGGGATCACAAAGATCGCAAGCAGTGCCGTCGCCAGGAATGTCGCCCACCCGCCCATGTCTCACCCTCCTGCTCACCCAATCGGACGCCGCCGGTGCGCTTGCATGCCCCGGCACGAGGTTCGCTCGTGAAGGCACACGCCCCATTGAGAGTTGCTATGTAAATTACCCAACAATTCAATCATACCCGTCATAGTCTCAACATGCCAGAGGCAACGCCTTTGCGAACTTGCCGAAACCTGGCCCCTTGAGGTCACCTGGGATAGGTATCGCGTACGTGGAGCGTGTGTCGCAGACGCGGGCGGGAGGATATCGGGATCCACACCGTCGCGCTGCCTAAGTGACGTACCTGCGGCAGGGATGACAAATCTGACTGGTTCAGGTGCGAGAGGGTGTCTCACGCGCACTTCGAAAGATCGGTGCGCGATCCCAACCAGCGCGGAGCGGCCGCCCCGGTGGCGGCAGGAGCGTGCCGCCCTGCGGGCGGTCGGGCAGAGATCGACCCGAGGTCGATCCTTCCAGCGGCAAGCCTGGCCCGACGGATTCCTCCCGCGAATCACCCGAAGTTCGTACGAGCGATGTTCGTCACCGGTGGCTGTCCTGCTCGCGAATCCTGGCCAGGATGTTCCATTTGTCGCGGGTCCGCACCAGACCCGCCGAATACCAGGCGATTCCCGCCACCGGTTCCTGTTGTGCCAGGCCGGCCTGACGCCGAATCATGGCCTCGTCGTGTTCGGCGTAGATCGGCACCCAGCATTGCCCGGTCGGGAGGTTGTCGAGATGCTGGCGCATCAGGCGGGACCAGCTCCACGCCTCGCCGGCCGCGATGTCGGTATAGACCATGGGCATGACGCTGGACACCAGCCCGTCCGCTGCCCACGCCCAACCATCCTGGCCGTAGATCGCGAGGTGCTCGGGCACCCCATCCGCGATGCTGCCGTAATCGGGCATGATCGACGCCGTGACATCCAGTTGCTGGGGAAGCTGGCCCCGGACGGCGCGCACCAGCGCGGTAATCGCATCCGGGCGCCGCGTCCGATCGGGCGGATCGAACCACCCCTCCAGGGGATAGCGAATGCGGTCGAGGTGAATTCCGGCGAGCGGGTACCGGGACACCAGCTCATCGGCCACCACGCGCAACTCGTCGACAACTGCCCGGTGCTCGGCGGACACCCAGACGTAGTCCGTCGGGTTGGGACAGGGCATGGGCTCGCCATCCGCATCGACGAGCACCGCCTCCGGGTTACGGATCAGCAGGTGGTCGGGTGCGCCATCCGGCGACGGTTCCAGGCCACTGCACCCCTCCCGCGACCCCGCGGGCCAACCGCTGAGCGCATTGACCCAGGCATGCACGCGGACGTCACGGTGACGCCCGGCGATATCGCAGACAACCCCCAGGGGATCCCAACGCGGTTCCCAGCCGAGACGGCCAGCGATCTTGGCCGACGCCGGCGCGACATCAGACAGATACAGCGCGTCGCCGGCGCCTCGGACCTGCATGAGCACATCCGTGACGCCGACCTTGATGGCCATGGTCACGATCCCGGCGAGATCGTCCTCATCGACCCAATCGAACCTGGTGATCCAGAGTGCGTGCCGCATCGCAGGTTCAGCCCCGATCATGCTGGACGACATCGGAGCGGCCAAGAGCCTCGCCCACGGCATCCAGTGCCTCGACCGCGACGTAGTCGGCGGGGGCGTCGATCTCGATCATCGTCTCGAACCCGGTACGGTCGGCGGTCGCCACCTCTGCCAGCGCGTCTTGCGCGGAACCAGCCAGTACGCGCCAACTCACCACCTCGGTAGCGCCGTTCCAGCTCGCGTAGACCGTCGTGCCGCCATCCTCGCCTTGTTCAACTGCCACGTCGGGCGGCGCCTCCGGCATCCCGACCCATGCGGACCGGTAGGCGCGGTATGACGTGCCACCCCTCGGAAAGCGGCCGTTGAACACCACCTCTCCATCCGGCGTGAACTCCGTGAACACCGGCGCGCTGCCCCAGCCGATGAAGACGTTGCCATTCGGCAATATCTGCATATTCCCCTGGCTGACCGAGAGGATCTCGGTTGGGTGAATGTACTCCCGCACCAGCGTTGCCGTCATCGCCACCTCATCGAGCTGAAGCACCAGCCCGCGAGACCAGGTCGTGTCGCCCATGTCCTGCCGGGACTCGTGATTGTCGAACAACGACAACGTGCCGTCTGCATGCACGCGGGCGTCGTGCTGCCAGCGGAATTCCGTGCCTTCCTCCATTTCGAAGTCGCTGCGCTCGCCGTGCAGCCGCCAGGCAATCTCGCCGGACCGCCGGTCGATCTTGTAGATGGCGAAGGTATGCCGTGCGGAGATGATCAGGTTGCCGTCCGCATCCTCCTCGATCGAGTTCATGTGGAAATAGTCGTAGGGGTGGTCGCGGTTGTCGGGCGGGTTGTAGACGATCCGGGTCTCGTCGAGATCGATGTGGTCAAGGGTGTGCCACTCGAACAGTACCCTGCCGGTTTCGACCTCGAGCTCCTGGATAACGCAGTCGATCGCCGAGCCGAATCGCGCACCGCCAAGCGGCGACATGTCCCATTCGATCGCATGGTAGAGGATCACCAGCGCGGTGCTGCGCCGCGTCAGTACGAACTCGTGCAGGTCGCCGCCGGAGAACCCGTTGCCCACCTGCAGCTCGGCGATCCGCCGGTATCCGGCATCGCAGATCACGTAGTGCCCGAGGCCAAACCCGATCGGCGTGGCCGCTTCCGACCAGGTCAGCACCGGCTGTCCCCGATACTCCTGAACTCGAGCATTGTTCTGGATATAGGTATCAACTAGAGGCGGGCTGTACCAGACAAGCTCGCCCGCCTCGTCGAGGATCATCACCCCGTTCTGGCCGCGCGCAACCTTCGCGGCAAGGATGACCTTGCCCGGTGTGGCGTCGCTCGTGGCATCGGTGACGGTCATCACCGGCGGTCGCAGGTCTGGCCGCGAGCGGAACGCCCGCGGGGCCACGTCGGGGTTGTCGACCACGCGCTCGGCCGGCGCCGGCGCCCACGCCACGGGACGCGACACCCCGAAGCGATGCTGGCTGGACGCGCCACCCGGCAATCCGGGTGCACGAACCGTGACCAGCTCGCCCGGCTCGAACCGCGCGTCCGGCAGGTAGCTCACGCCGTGGCCATCGGCATGCGCCGCGAGAATGCCGGAATGACCCCCGCTGATCGATCCGTTGACGTGAACCGGACCGATCTCGTCGACCGTGATCCCCCGGAAGCTGATCTCGGTCTCCGGGGACGCGGTCCAGGTGCCGTGGGCCGGGTACACCGCGACGGGAGCGGCGGTGTCGGTCGAGGGCGTCGCTGGCTGGGCCAACACCTCGCCCGCCCGTGTCAACACCACCCCCAACGCGCCGGCGGTCGTGGCGCCCAGCAGTGTCCGGCGGCTCACGGATCCCGCGGGCGTCGCCCGCGAGACTTTCGCCTTTTCGCTCGACATCTGCATGAGGTCCCCTTCATGTCGTGGACAACGCTCACGGTGCGTGGCCGGTCGCTAGATTGTCGCGGTACCGGTCTGGACTAGATCGGACCTGCCAATGGTGCCGCCGCCTCCATCCAGCGCCTCGACCGCGCAGTACACCGCAACGGTTTCGATCGCAATCTCGGTTTCGAACCCGGTACGATCTGTCTCGGCGATTTCCGTCAGATCGTCCGGCGCCGGCCCGGCCAGCACTCGCCAGCTCGCTACCTCCGTCGCGCCGTTCCAGCTCGCGTACACCGTCATTGCCCCGGTCGCTGACGCCTCCACCGCGATATCGGGCGGCGCGGCGGGACGCCCAACCCACGGGTTGCGATAGGCGCGGTACGAATTCACGCCGGCATCCATGCGACCGTCCAGCAGCACCTCACCTGCCGCGCTGAACTCGCTGTACAGCGGCACGCTGCCCCAGCCGATGAGGACGTTGCCATTGGGAAGCACCTGCATGTTGCCCTGACTCACCGCGACAGGATCATCCGGGTGGAGGTATTCCCGCACCAGCGTGGCGGTCATGGCCTCCTCATCGAGCGCGAGGACAATCCCGCGAGACACCAGATCCGACTCGCGGTTATCCGTCGCGTTGTCGAACAGCGACAGCGTGCCATCCGGATGCACTCGCGCGTCGTGCTGCAGGCGGAATGGCGTGCCCTCGCCCATGGCGAAATCACTCAGCTTGCCGTTGAGCCGCCAGATGACCGCGCCCGTTTCGCCGTCGATCCTGTAGATCGCATCGGTTCCACGGGCACTGACGACATAGGTGCCGTCGGACCCCTTCTCCGCTGAATTAACGTGAAAGTAATCGAACGGCATTCCGTCTTCGGGGGTGCGGGTGGTCTCGTCGATAGCGACGTGATCGAGGCTGTGCCATTCAAAACGCACCCGACCCGTCTCCGGCTCGATCTCCTGGACGATGCCATCCTGCGCCACGCCATCGACGGACCCACCCGCCGGCGAAAGATCCCATGCGATGGGCTGGTAGATGAGCACCAGCGCAGTCCCCTGTGGAGTCAGCAGGAACTCGTGAATGTCGCCACCATGGAAACCATTGCCAACCTGGAAGGTCGCCACGTGCTGGTTGGCGCGATCGTACATCACGAAGTGACCGTATCCGTAGCCGCGGGGCGAGGCGCCTTCGAACCACGTGATCACGTCGCGGCCGAGATATTCCTGCACACGAACGTCCAGAATCTGATAGTCGTCAACATCCGGCACATATATCCAGACCGGCTCGCCGTCGTTGTCGACCAGCATCGCCGCCGCCGGCCCGTTGGAAACTCGCGCGCCCACGGCGACGTAGCCGGGTGCAAGGCTGTCGGAGTACACCGATGTCTCAATCCGCGGGACCATGAGGTCGGGCCGCGACCGGTAGGCGATCAGTTCCGCCTCCGCCGGCTCCTCACGGTCGATGACGCGCGGCTCGCTGGCGGGCGCCGGCCGCGACACCTCGAAGGTGACCGATCCATCCTGACCCGCTCCGAGGGGAATGTCCGCCCGGACGGTTACGGTCTCGCCGGGATGGAATTCAGCATCGACCAGAAAGCTCGCGCCATTCTGATCGGTATGAGCCTCCAGGTATCCGGAGTGCAGCCCGCTCTCCGAGCCGGTCACGCGCACCCCGCCCAACGCGCCGGCAGAGGTGTTCCGAAAGCTGATCTCCGTGGCGGGCGACGCTGTGCGTGACCCGTGCGTGGGGAACACTGCCACCGCTAGGCCAGTCACGGCATCCGGAACCGGCGTCGCGTTCGGTGTCGCTTCCTGTGCATGTGCTGTACTGACCGCCGGCACCAGGAACGGGATGCCTGCTGCGCCCAACAGCCCACGCCGGCTCAGCCGCACTCCGGATTCGTCGTTCTCACGAGATATCGCCGCATGCTGCCTCGCGCCAACCATGAGTCAACCTCCCGCGACCGGCGTCGCCGGCGGCACGCCGGTTTCGATCGCCACGGACGCGCCGATGATCGCCCCGCCGGCATTCAGCGCCTCGGCCGCGACATAGTCGGCCGTGGTGTCGACCTCGATGGCGGTCTCGAACCCGGTCCGGTCGGCGGTGGCAACCACTGCGAGGTTGTCGGGCGCGGGCCCTGCCAACACGCGCCAGCTCGCAACCTCGGTGGCGCCGTTCCAGCTCGCGTAGACCGTCATCGCCCCTCCTGCCACCTTGGCCGCGATATCGGGCGGAGCGGCGGGCTCGCCCACCCAGGGGGCGCGGTAAGCGCGATAGGAGTTGCCCCCCTCCGGGAAGCGGCCATTGAACAGCAACTCGCCATCGGGTGAGAACTCCGAAAAATTCGGGTCACTGCCCCATCCGATGAAGACGTTGCCGTTGGGGAGCACCTGCATGTTCCCCTGGCTGGTGCCGAGGATCTGGTCGGGATGCACGTACTCGCGCACCAGCGTCGCGGTCATCGTCTCCTCATCGAGGTCGAATACCATCCCGCGAGACCAGACAACCTCCCCCTCCGGCGGGTTGACTTCGTGGTTGTCGAAGAGCGACAGCTCGCCGTTGGCGTGTATGCGCGCGTCGTGTTGCCAGGCGAACCTCGCCTCTTCCGACAGCGCGAAGTCTGATCGCTTGCCGCCAAGCCGCCACATGATCTCGCCGGTTTGCCGGCTGATCTTGTAGATGGCGAATGTGTGGCGATTGGAGACGATGATGTTGCCCTCGGGGTCCACCTCCACCGAGTTCATGTGAACGTAGTCTGCCGGTCGCTCCGGGGTTTCGGACGACGCAATCGCAATGTACGACTCCTCGACGCCAATGTGGTCGAGGCAATGCCATTCGAACACGACGCGGCCGGTCGCGATCTCGATTTCCTGGACGACGCCGTCCACCGCGCCGCCGTAGCTCGACCCGCCCGCAGGCGAGAGATCCCAATCCACCGCCTGGTACAGGATGATCAGCGCAGTGCCATCCGGCGTCAGCAGGAATTCATGAATGTCACCACCGCTGGTGTACCCGTTGCCCGCCTGCACCTCGGCGACATGCTCGTACGCCTGGTTGGCAATGACGAAATGTCCCTGACCGAAGCCGCCGCCGGTCGTCGCGACCGACCAGGTCAGCACCGGCTCACCCTGGTACTCCTGCACGCGCACGTCGTGAAACTCGTAGTCCGGCACCGGTGGCAGGCTGTACCAGACCAGCTCGCCGTCGTTGTCCAGGATCATCGTGCCGTACTGCCCGTCCTTGACCTTGGACCCCAGGATGACGAGGCCCGGCGCGGTCCCAGGTGCTGGTGGGGTGGTGATCTCCATCACCGGCGGCTTCAGGTCCGGGCGCGAGACGAAGGTCTGCGGCTCGACCTCCGGGTCGTCGATGACAAAACCGGATCGAGTACCGATCAGCTTGGCGGGTCGGACGATGTCGAAGAACATCGCCCCCTCGGCCGCCGGGCCGAGGGGTATGTCGGCCCGCACCGTGACACGCTCGCCAGGCTCGAAATCGGAGTCAGGCAGGTAGCTGACTCCGTTGCCATCGGCGTGCGGCGCCATGATCCCGGCGTGACCTCCGGAGATCGTACCCGTGACATAGACGGGCCCAAGCTCGGCCTCGGTCACGCCCCGGAAGCTGATCTCCGTCGCGGCCGACGCGGTTCTCGTCCCGTGTGCCGGATAGACCAGGACGCTGTCGGCCTGCTGCAGCCGCGCCCGCGCGATGCTGGCCGTGGTCGTGGACGCTGTCCCAACTGTCAGGGTGGCCAGGCCAGCCATCCCCGTCGCGCCGATCAACGCCCGCCGGCTCAGCCGCGTGGCGGT
>JAUIGA010000149.1 GCA_030430125.1 Chloroflexia bacterium
CGGTGGGGGGATCTCGGGACTGGCGGCGGCGCACCGACTGCTTGCCGGGCATGAGGGTATTGGCGCTACGCTGGTGGAGGGCGATTCCCGGCTGGGCGGCAAGATTCTCACCGTCGAGCAGCAGGGATACACCGTCGAAGGCGGCCCGGATTCAATGCTCGGGCGCAAGCCACGCGGTATCGGGCTCAGCCGGGAGTTGGGGCTGGCGGACAGTGTCGTGGGTCCGAATAGCCAGCGACGCGGGTCGTTCGTACTGCGGCGCGGCAGGCTGTATCCGATCCCGGAGGGGCTGACAGGCCTGGTGCCCACCAGGCTGAAACCGCTCGCGCAGTCCGGCCTGATCTCGCCGGCGGGGAAGCTGCGCATGCTGGGCGATTTCGTCCGTCCCGGACGTCGCGATCCGGGGGACGAGTCGCTGGCGTCCTTCATTTCGCGACGACTCGGTGGCGAGGTGTACGCGAACCTGGTCGAGCCGCTGATGGCCGGCATCTACGCCGGCGATGGCTCCGTGCTGAGCCTGCAGGCGACCTTCCCGCAGCTGCAACAGGCGGAGCGCGAGCATGGTGGGTTGATTCGCGGCGTGCTCGCCCAGCGGGCGAATGCGCAGCCAACCACCGAAAGCGGGGATCTGCCGGGGTTCATCTCGTATCGCACCGGTCTGCACGAGCTCGCCGATGCGCTGGAGACGGATATCCATGCGCGCGGCGGAACGATCCGGACCGGGGTCTCCGCCTCCCTGATCGAGCGCACGGCGAGGGGCTACCGCGTCACGCTCGATCGCGACGACGGCCCGGAGACGATCCGGGTGGATGGCGTCATCGTCGCGACGCAGGCGTGGGCGGCCGTACCGTTGCTGGAGGGGCTGGACCGCCGCGCGTCGATCGCCATGGAGCAAATCCCGCACGTCTCGACCGCGATCGTGGCGTTGGGGTTCGACGACCCAGCGGTTGATGCGCGCCTGAACGGGTTCGGCTATGTGGTGCCGCGCACCGAGCAGCGCAAGGTGATGGCGATGACATGGATGTCGTCGAAGTGGGCCGGGCGCGCGCCGGCGGGCAAGGCGCTTGTCCGCGCGTTTGTCGGCAGGGCGGGCCAGCAGGAGCTGCTCGAACGTCCGGACGACGACCTGGTGTCGCTTGTGCGGCGGGAACTGGCGGAGGTGCTCGGTATCACCGCGATGCCGGAGCTGGTGAGGGTCTTTCGGTGGGATGGCGGCATGCCGCAGTACACGCTGGGGCACCTCGACCGGGTGGCGGCGCTGGAGGCGGCGATGGCCGGGTTGCCAGGTGTCGCCGTCGCCGGCAACATGTTGCGCGGTGTCGGCCTGCCGGACTGCATCGCATCCGGCGAGGCAGCCGCGGACACGGTCGCGATGGATCTCGGCGACCGTTGACGCGTCCCTGGCAGGATTCTTCCAGTGCCTGCGTTCGCGAGAAATACCTACCGGAACCAGCTTCTTTGCATGACCAGGCGGTTGTAGCACACCCCTGACCCGAGTCCGAAGATGAACGCGTGGGCCATGAACTGCACCGCCTCGTTGGACTGATCGGGAAACCAGTTCCAGCCAGCGGCCGGGGCGATCACGTAGAAGTTCACCAGCCACAGCATCACGCCATAGCTCGCGCCGGCCAGCAGCAGCGCGCGACTGGCGCGAGCCAGCGACGGCAGCATGGTCGCGCCGGCGCCGAAGATGACGCCGAAGAGCACGGAGAGCGCCAGGTGGAGCGTGATGCCCACGACCGCCGCACCGGCGAGGCTGTAGGCCGGGCTGAGCGCCTGCTGCCCCAGCACGATGCCTCCGATCATTCGCAATGGCACAAAGAACGCGTCCCTCCCGTTCAGGATGGCCGACATCACCATCTCGAACATGGCGAACATGATCCCGCCAACGATGCCGCCCAGCACGCTGTTCGTGAACCAGTTGCCGGCGTTCCGTGCTTCCCAGCGAGAGGCCAAAGTTGTTACACGGTGTGCTGCCATGGCGTGACTCCTGCGAAGGTGACTGCGGCCTGCCTTGCCTCGCGCCATTCGCTCCTCCAGAGGTTTGCAGAGGGATTGAGATGTCTGGCTCTCTACCGTCTCATAGTGCCGGCACCACGGATCAACCTCTGTAGGAACCGCTGCAAGCGCGTAAATACGGAGAAGGCATGGGCGACCTGCACCCCTGCGTGTGTACCGGGAGATACGCTGCCGATGCCACCGGGGTTGTATCCAGCCATTCTGGTCAGGTGACAATCCGGCACATCTTGTCGATCGGCCGCCCGGCTCGGTAGCATGATGTGTACGTACACTCTGTGCGTATCCGTGGTCCTGGATCGATGTGGTGCGGTCGCCTGCGCGACGCCGCCACACGGAGAGCCGGTATGCTTCACCCCCAACGCTCCTCCCAGCTGCTGCCTCGCTTTCTCGTCGGCGCGATCGTCTTCATGACTATCGTCATCGTCGCCGCGCCGCGCCTTGGTGCCGCCGCGCCAGGGTTCGCATGGGCAGGCATCGATCAGCAGGTGCTGCAGCTCGCGCCCGAGCACAACCTGCTTGTGGCCGAGTTCAGCGGCAATCGCTGCGAGACGATCCATACCGTCAACGGTGGAGACCAGCTTGCCATCGCCTCGACGTTCAAGCTCTATGTGCTGGGCGAGCTTGCCCGGCAGGTGCAGACCGGACTGGTGCGATGGGACGATCCGGTCACGCTCACCGACACCCTCCGCTCGATGCCCTCCGGTGACTACGCCTGGGTGCCAGCCGGGCAGCAGGTGACCGTGCGCCAACTCGCCGAGGCGATGATCTGGCACAGCGACAACACCGCGACGGACCACCTCATCGATCTGCTCGGTCGCGAGAACGTCGAACGCGCCTTCGCGGCCTTTGGTCACGCCGACCCGGAGGCGAACCAACCGCTGCTGCTCACCCGCGAGCTGTTCGCGATCAAGATGTGGCAGCCGCAGGAGTGGATGACCCGCTACATGGCCGCGTCCGATCAGGAACAACTCGAGCTGCTGGCGCGCGATGTCTCCAGCGCCCGGATCGACCCCTCGGGCGGGTGGGGCAAGTGGAACGGTCCCACGGCGATCGACGGCATCGAGTGGTTCGCCTCCGCCGAGGATATCTGTCGCGCCACGGTCGGGCTGTGGACGATGGGCGCCCAGCCCGGGCTCGAGCCGGTGCGGGATATCCTCGCCGGCAACCGTGGCGGCATCCTGGAATCCACGACCTGGCCGCATGTCGGGTACAAGGCCGGGTACGAGGCTGGTGTAGTGAACGCCACCTATGTGCTGGAGCGCAACGACGGTCGGGTGTTCTTCGTGTCGGCAGGGTTCAACCATCCAACCGGGATTGTCGACCAGGGCGCGCCCGGCGCGCTGCTCTCGCCGGTGGTCACCTGCCTGGCGACCTACCGGCAGGCGGGAGATTGCGGCGACTGACGCGGGTGACTTCACACATCGCGACCGCATCTGTGGCAGGATGGTTCGCGATGACTGTTGTGTGAAGGGAGCCATCCGCCTGATGAAGTCGCGCGTATTCGTCCTCATGCTGGCCCTTGCCGTTGTTCCATCGATGCTCGAAGCGGCGGCGCAACCCGCCACTCCCGGTGATGCAGGCTTGACGGTAGACGACCACCTCGCCTGGGTGCTCGCCCTGTTCGATGGCGAGGCGGCAACGCTCTCGGAGCGTGACGTCGAGGCGCACTTCCACACGTCGTTCCTGGAGCTGGTTTCCCCGGAGGAGTTCATCACGACGATCCGGCAGCTCGCTGGCGAGCTCGGGCCGTTGACACTGGCGGAGGATCGCGGCACCAGTCCGAATGAGTTTGTTGGGCTGTTCCGTGCTGCCTCCGGAGATGGCGTGATGATCTCGTTCGCCATCGACCCGGAATCGGGCCTGATGGTGGGCTTCTTCGTCACCCCGGCGCCACTTCCCGACAGCGGAGCGACCCCCACCGGCGCGCCGGGATCGACTCCGGTAGCGTCGCCGGTTGCGATGAATCCGGTCGTGGATGACCCGGCTGCCCAGATCACACAGTACTCGGAGCTATCCGCGATCGTGCGGTCCACGGGCGTGTCCGCGGTGGCGGCGGTGATCGCCGGAGACGAGACCGCGCTCGCGCCCCTGCTGACCGCCGAGATGGCGACAGCGCTGGAGCAGGTGCGGGTTGAGGATATCCTCGCGAGTTACACGAGCGATCAGGTGCAGATGGTGTTCGCCGAGGCCGGCGCGGTCTTCTTCGGGCAGTGGGACGGCGAACGGATCGATGGTGTCATGGTCCAGGGCGGTGTCCCGTACCCGTTCTCCCTCGTGGCCGCAGGGTCGCAGGGTGGGGACCTGCCGACTGGCGATTGGAGCGGCACAATCCAGCAGGCGCAACTCGACATCGGGGTGTCCTTCGGCACAGGTGACCGCGGGGAGCTCACCGCGGCGCTCGACATTCCCGCGCAGGGAGTGGAGGATCACCCGCTGGCTGACGTCGCGTACCTGCCCGAGCGTTCGCTGGGAGACCTGGTGGATGAGCGCGTGTTCGTGCCGGGCGGCATCAACACCAGCTACACCGCCGACTACGCATGGGGCGATGCCCTGTTGCGAATCGCGGCAGGTGTGGATATCGATTCCGGGCTGGTGACGTCGCTGCAGGTCTATCCCGCGTTGCCGCTGGCCGATGCTGGCGACGTACCTGCGTCGGAAACGACCTGGCGGACTCCGTTCGCCGGCACCTGGTGGGTGTTCTGGGGCGGCGAGTCGGAGCTGCACAACTACCACGCCGCAACCCCGTCGCAGCGCTATGCCTACGACCTGGTGATCTGGAAGGACGGTGCGACGTGGTCGGGTGACGGCAGCCGCAACGAGGACTACTGGGCCTGGGGGCAGCCGGTGCTGGCGCCCGCTGACGGCACCGTGATCGTTGCCGTCAACGACGCGGAGGATCTTCCACCAAATGCGCCACTTGCCGAACGTAGCGCATCCGGCAATCCCGGAGGCAACCACGTTGTCATCCAGACCGCCGACAACGAATACGTGTTCGTCGCGCACATGCAGGAGGGCTCGGTGCGGGTTCGACCTGGCGACGACGTGCGTGCCGGCGACATGCTGGGTCTGACCGGGAACTCGGGAAACAGCTCCGAGCCCCACATCCACATTCACATCCAGGACACGCCTGACATGCTTGATTTCCAGGCGACCGGCATCCCGCTTCGGTTCGCGTCCGCCATCGTCGACGGCGAGCTCCAGGCGGATGTGATCGCGCAACAGGGCAGCTTCATCGCCAACCCGTAGCCAGGGAGGTCGACGATGCGTCAGATCATCTCTCGATTCGCGCTTGCATTCCTGATTGGCATCCCGATGGTCCTGGCAGTACCGGTCACCATGGCGCAGGCGCCACAGGTTGCGGTTGAGCCGTGGATGACCGGCGCGTTCGAGCGTCCGACCCATGTCACCAACGCCGGCGACGAGCGGCTCTTCGTGGTTGAGCAGGCTGGTACCGTGCGGGTTGTGCCCGACGCCGCTGACTCCGCGGCTGGGCCGTTGCTCTTTCTCGACATCACCGACCGCGTCGGTGCGATGTCGGCGGAGCAGGGGCTTCTCAGCATTGCCTTCCCACCCCCGTCGCACGAAGGGAGCTTCGTGTATGCGTCGTACACCGACCTCCAGGGCGACTCGGTGGTCAGCCGTTTCGAGGTGCTTGGGGACGGTCTCGCCGCCGACCCGGCCAGCGAGCTGGTTATCCTCAGGCAGGACCAGCCGTACCGGAATCACAACGGCGGGCTGATCGTCTTCGGTCCGGACGACATGCTGTATGTCGGTTTCGGCGACGGTGGATCGCAGGGCGACCCGGATGGCAACGGGCAGAATCGCTCGACATGGCTCGGGTCCATCCTTCGCGTCAATGTCGATCCCGCCGGATGGGGCGACGCGGCGGGGTACGTCGCGCCGGTCGACAATCCCTTCGTCGGCGACCCGGATACCGCGCCGGAGATTTGGATGTACGGCGTGCGCAACCCCTGGCGGTTCACGTTCGATCCGGAAGGCACGATGATCGCCGTTGCCGATGTCGGCGGCAGCCAGGTCGAGGAAGTGACGATCCTGTCGCTGGAAGGTGCGCCGGGCGCGAATCTGGGCTGGGACCAATTCGAGGGGTCGAGCTGCTACCAGTCGGTGACGTGCGACCCGGCCGGGCTGGTGATGCCGAATCTCGAGTACACCCACCCGGAAGGCGGTTGCTCGATCACCGGCGGCGCGTTCGTTGGCGGGGCCTACGTGTACGGGGATTACTGCTCCGGTCTGCTGTGGGTCGCGAACCAGGGCGACGATGGCGCCTGGACCGCCGGCGACCCGATCGAGACCGGCTTGCGCATCTCGTCTTTCGGAGTGGGTGGCGACGGTACCCTCTATGTCTGCGATCTCGCCAGCGGGTCGGTGTATCGGGTGGTTGGCGAGTGATGCCTGGTATGCAACTGGGCTGAACCAAACTCAAACATGGGAGCGGGGCGATCCAAAGCACAACTCATCCCTGGAGCCTCCTCAACCATGGGCAGCTCGTCTCGGAAATCCCTGTCAGATCGGTGCGATGGTCAGTGTCCAGGCTGAGCTGGTGTTCTCTACTTGAAAGAAGTGGTCCCCGCCCACTGTTGCCTGGTATATTGAGCTACCTTCCCAGGTTCCTGATTGATCAATGAGCTCGTTGAACAGCAGCTCGGTGTCGCCGTTCGGCGCATGCATGGTGACTGCAAATCCGTCGAATCCTGAGGTCACGTCTACAGTCGCATTCACCCGATATCGTCCTGCCTGGAGTCCAACGGGATCGGAGACGGCAACGCCTTGGCCGCTGACAGATTGTGTTCCTTCTTTAGCCTGATCCGTCGAGGGTTGGCTCTCTCCACTCGGCGACTCGAGAGCGGCCACGCGCTGATCCAGATCATTGACTCGTCGCTCTAGATCGTCGACACGTTCTTCTACGGATTGCATGCCCAGAGCAAGCGCACCGACGCTGAACGTAGTCAATCCACCAATGAAGCTTCGGCGATTCATACCAACCTCCTTTGTTGCATGTGCATTCTGGGTTCCCACATTCACTCTACCAAATGAAGATTGATGATCAACATTGATGAATTTTGGCACTCGTTCGGTGTGACGAGGCCCCGCGAAGTCGGGCGTAGGGCGAGCAGGATGACCGGTGGTGGTTACATCTGGACGGAGCAGCCGGTCGACATGTGACGCGGATCGCCCACCATGCCGCGCAGGCAGGGGGATTCCTGATGGAATCCACCACTCGCAATAGAGGTCGCTTGGTAATGGAGAAGGTTCTTTTGGGGCCAGCCACATTGCGTGGCGGTTGCAACGACTACCGGAACCCTGACGGTTGCCGCGACCCCTCCGTGTATTGGCATGGTCAATGCGGCCCCTGGTTTGGGGCTCTGCTGTCCCGTCGCGTCAATGCCAGGAAAGGTGGAAACAGCATGACCCAATCGATGCACGCTACAACCCGCCGCGGATTCGTTGCCGGAGCCATCGGCAGTCTTGCCTTGGGCGGCGCGGGACCGGCAGACCACGCGATCGCGCAAGATTCGACGCCTTCCGCCAGCCCGGCCGCGCCGCCAACCGGTGTCGAGACGCTGGATATGACCGCTGTGAGCCACGAGTTCCAGGTTGGCTCGTATCGGTGTCTCTCCGTGAGCGATGGGGCGATCACCGGCCCGTTCGTCGCAACGGTCATCTTCGGCGGAATGGCCGAGGAGGACGCGCAGGCGATTGTGAACGAGACCGGGATCGACCCCAGCGAGCTCGTTTCGCAGTTCACCTCGACCGTGATCGATACCGGGTCCGAGTTGGTGCTGTACGACACCGGCTCACCCGGCTTGCCGGGGACGGGAATCCTGGTCGATAACCTGGAACGTGTCGGAATCCGGCCTGCCGACATCGATGTGGTCGCGCTTTCCCATGGGCACCTGGACCACATCGGCGGCAACCTGACTCCGGATGGTGACAAGACGTTTCCC
>JAUIGA010000150.1 GCA_030430125.1 Chloroflexia bacterium
CTCCCGGGCGGCCTCGACGTAGATCCTTCGAGGGATCGGCGGGATGATCGTCTCCGGTGGCGGACCGGCGAGTGTGACGCCGTGGTCGAGGACGAAGTACCAGTTGATGCGCCAGTCGTCGCCGGCTTCGATGAGGTGGATCGGCTCGCCCGGGCTGATGATGCCCATCGGCGAGCGCTCAGGCGCCCATGTCCGCAAACCATGCAGGGACTGGTAGGCGACCTCTATGCGGTCGTCCCACGCCGGGTGGCGGGTGGCCAGGCCCCGGTGCATCTCGCGCAGCCGGTCGATGTCGGTCCCGGTCATGAAGCGGCGGGTGGCGGCGAGCAGGTCGATATCGCTGACCTCGGGGGTGAAGTCGCCGCACACGAGCGACCCGAACAGGTAGAGCCCGACGAGATCGTCACCGAGCGTCGACTGGATGCCGGCCTGGAGGTCGTTGAGTACGGAGGCTGCGTCAGGTGGTGTCTTGAACTCTCGCACGGTCATCCCCGGTGGCGTCAGTCGCCGGCCCTTGCGCGGATGCCGGGCGGTGTCTGAAGATAGCGCAACTGACCCTGGTCGCTGAGGAGCGCACGAAGGCGGAGGCGGGCCTCGGTTTCAGACAGGTGTCCACCGGTGTACTCGGCCATCACCAGTTCGGCGGTGTCGAAGACATCCTGCTGCTCATCGTCGAGCACCTCTTCGAGTGCATCTCGGTGATCGGAGAGAAAGTTCCACAACTGACTGGCGGTGATGATGCCCGCGTCGAAGCGATTCAGGTGTGAGAAGAGGTCCCGAGCATCCATTGCTCACCTCCGTCTGGAGCGCGTAACCGCCGACCAAATTCGCGACTTGTTCGAACGTCGAGATTGCTACAGGCGTTGGTTGAACGGCGAGTTTCTGTCCTGTCTAAGGAAAGAAGTTGCTGCCGGTCCACATCAGCCACTGGGAACGCGAAGTCTGGTAATAGGTTTCGTCAACAGGCACGGTGTCCGCGAGTGCCTCGTCCACCTGTATTATCTCCCCGATGGCAAGATCGGAGCGAGCGGAAGGCCCGACCCGAAGGAAATCGTCGACACTGAGGCCATTTATCGGCTGTACGATGAGAATTCCTCCTCACCCTGAGGAGGTTCAATATTCGATCGCGTCGATCGCAAGGATGTCCGATACGTGACCTGGATTGTAACCCCCGACCACCTCGACGCGCTGGAGATCGGCGCCGGTATCCTCGGCACCGGCGGGGGCGGCAACCCCTATCTCGGCAAGCTCATCGCCCGGAAGTACGTCGAGGAGGGGGCGGAGATCGCCATCGTTGACCCCGGCGATGTGCCGAACGACGCTGTCGTCGCATCGGTCGGCGGTATGGGCTCGCCCACGGTCAGCATCGAGCGGTTGCGTCGGGCGGACGAGTCCGTCAACGCGCTGCGGGCGCTGGAGCGGCACATCGGGAAGCAGGTCACCCATCTCGTGCCGAGCGAGATCGGCGGCAGCAACTCGACGACGCCGATGGTCGTTGCGGCGCAGTGCGGGCTGCCGGTGATCGACGGCGACGGTATGGGGCGCGCCTTCCCCGAGCTGCAGATGGAGACGTTCGCCATGTACGGCGTCACGCCGACACCGGCGGCGCTGTGCAACCACCACGGGCACATCGCGATCTTCGACAACATCGCCGATGCGACCACGCTGGAGCGCTACGCCCGCGCGGTGACGATCCAGATGGGCGGGTCCGCCGGCTACGCCTTCCCGGTCATGACGGGCGCGCAGGTGAAGGAAACGGCGATCCCCGGCACGATGTCGCTGGCCATCCGGCTCGGCGAGGCGGTGCTGGCCGCCCGGCGCGACACGTCGAACCCCGTGGAGGCGATCTGCCGGGTGACTGGCGGCGTGAGTCTCTTCGCCGGCAAGGTGGTCGATGTCGAGCGGCGGATGACCGGCGGGTTCGCGCGAGGCGTGGTGTCGCTGGAGGGGTTCGCGGACCACGCCGGCCAGACGCTGCGGGTCGACTTCCAGAACGAGAATTTGATCGCTCGGGACGGCTCCGGGGCGGTGCTGGCGGTGGTGCCCGACCTGATCTTCCTGGTCGACAGCGACACCGGCGCGCCACTGACGACCGAGGTGCTGCGGTACGGGCTGCGGGCGACGGCGATCGGCATCCCCGCGCCGGCGGAGCTGCGCCCGGAGGTCGGGTTGCGGTTCGTCGGGCCGGCCGCATTCGGCTACGACGATGTCGCCTACAAGCCGCTGCCGGGCAGCTACGCCAACCGGGAGGCCGGGACCCGCTCGTCGTAGGGTGCGTGGTCCCGGTGTGCGACCATGGATGCCGTTGGAGCCGTCGAATCGGGAGGTCGTCATGCAGCGCGTGTTTCGGGTCGTCGATCCGGCCGACCTGACCCCGATGGACCTGAAGCCGACTGACCGGATGATCGGCAGCGTCCGCCGCTACGGCATCCTCACTCCGGTGTTGCTGGCCGAGCGGATCGACGACGACGGCGTGATTGCCTATGCGATTGTCGATGGCAACCGGCGGGTGAGCGCCGCTGTCCAGGCCGGGTTGGACCGGGTTCCGGCGGTGGTGCTGCAGGATGTCGACGCGGAGTCGGCCGCGGCGATGACGGTGGTCACCAACGCGCTGCGCTCGCGCAATGCCGTCAGCGAGTGGCAGGCGGTGGAGCGACTGGGCGACCTCGGGCACGACGCCGTGCAGATTCAGCGCATAACCGGGTTGACGAAGGCGAGTCTGGAGACGCGGCTGCGCCCCTCGACCATGCACCCAGACCTGCGCCGGGCGGTGCTGGATGGCCGGATCGCGGTGACGGTCTGGGAGCGCGCCGGCCGGTTGCCGCCGGAGGCGCAGCAGCGGTTGTCGGATCGGCTGGAGGAGACGGGCGAGCTGCGTGCGGCCGATGTCGACGCCGAGCGACGGTCGCTCGAACCGGAGCCGGTGCCGGACGACATCGACGTGCCTGAATCCCCGGGGAAGCCCGGCACGCGGGAGCAGCTCCAGGCGCACCTGACCGACCTCGCGGCGTTCGCTCGGTCGATCGGCATGAGCGAGTACGAATGGAGCCGCCTGGCGACCGCCGCCTGGCGGGAGGCGGAAATCGGCGAGGAATCCTGAGAGGGTGTCCTGGAAACACGCGGCGTCCGATCGTGGCGTCACGTCCTTCTGCATGACCGGGACGGCATTGGCGGCGCGGAGCATTGGGGCGGGCGACGCCGGTAGCGCCGCCAGACCGTCCGCTACGCCTCCATCCCCGACAGCACGCCGTCAAGATGGTCGAGCAACGCCGTCATATGGCTGACCGCGCGGAGCTCCAGGCGTGGCGGCGCTTCCGACGGCACCGGGCTGGCCGACACCTCGCTGCCGTTTCCCACGTTCTCCCCGGAGGGCGTTTCCGCGCCTCCGACCAGCAGCAGATAGTCGATCTGCACGACCGACACGGCGTAGTCTTCGATGCTCTGCACGAACCACGGCATCCCCAGGTACCGTTGCGTCTCGGCCGGACCGACCCGCGCCACCATCGACGCCGCGGCATCGGCGTCCGGATGGACGATCGCGTTGCCGATACCCAGCTCGTTCCCGTTGGCGTCCTGTCCGGTGGTGAACACCACCGCGCCGACCGTGTCCGTGAGGTCGGCGTCGCCGGGATCGTCCCACGCCACCGGCTCAACCGGCGGGGTGTCGGCCGGGAGCAGGGGAGTGGTCACCGGCGTCGCCAGCAGCGCGTCGAGCACGTGTTCGGGCGCGATGCTCGCGACCCGCTTGGCGAGCGTTGCCTCCGTTGCGCTGGCCGAAGTGACGCGCGGCGCGGCACGGGTGCCGGTCAGCAGCGATGCGCCGGCAATGCCGGTCAACGTGGCTGTCTGCAGGAAACGTCGTCGGTGCATGTGAACCTCCTGATCGACAGGTTGGGCGCGGGCGACGCCGCTTGCCGCTCGGTACGGTCTCCTGATCATCGACGTCATCGCTCGCGCCGGGGTTCCGCGCGAGCGGGAAACAGCGATGCGGCCGGAGTGTGCGCCGACCGCAGGCTGCTGGCTGGGAATGGGGCGCCAGATGGAGGGAAGGGGAAAGGAATTGGAGGGAGCGGCGCCGCCATTCACCTCCCCTGTGCCACATGGCACCGGATTGGTTCGCGTTCATGCAAAAAACCGGACACATCCGGCGTGGCGTACATTGGGGTGTGCCTGGCGCCCGCCAAGTGGCGGCCAGGCGTTGTCGGACGTGATTGACAAGGGGTGAGGCGTGCAGGGACAGGTTCGTGTGGCTCGGCGTGTCGTTCAGTTCGTGGCGATCCTGATCGCGATGACCGCGACGGCCGTGCCGGTTGCGGCAGAGGACGCGGAAGCCCCCGGGTTCACAGCCTGGATTCTGGCGGGGGATTGTGTCGTGGTCCAGAGTCAACCGGTCGTGGAGCTGGGGGCTTTGACTCCAGACCACGACGCCGCGTGGGAGCTGGCGGATGCAGCGGAAGCCGAGCCTGACGCCGTGTTTGGGGTGGAAACAGACTTGCCGATGACACGGGACGAGCTCGAAGCGAGCGAGCACATCGTCGTCGTGCGGAAGCAGGGGGATGGTGACATCAGCCCCGTTGTTGCCTGCGCTCCGCTCGAACACAGCGAGGACGCGGACTGGGAGCATCTCGACCTGGAGCCGTTTGGCGATACCGGGATCGAGGGCCGGGCGCGACTGGTGGCCGGCGAGCAGGGGATGGAGGTGGCCATCGGCATCTGGGACGCGCCGCCGGCTACCAGCAAGGCCGCGCGGGAGAATCTGCCGGAGATTCCCGATTTCGCGTTGACGTTGATGGACGGCGAGACGATCCACCTGTCGGACTACCGCGGCAAGACGGTCCTGATGGTGATGTGGGCGTCGTGGTGCCCATATTGTGACGCCGAATTCCCGATGTACGAGGAGATCTGGCAGGCGTCACAGGACGACGATGTGGTAGTGCTCGGTGTTGGGCTGAAAAACGACGATCAGGGCGATGCCGAGGCGCTTCTGGAAAAGCATGGCGTCACTTTCCCGGTGGGGCGCGACACCGAGGGTGGCAGCGGTCCCAGGGGCGAGATCGAGTCGACACTCGGTGTGCCCGGCACACCGGCGCTCTTCCTCATCACCCCGAGCGGGCATGTCTACGGGGCCCAGTTCGGCGTGGTGGAGCGGACGTCGATGGATGAGGCGATCGCGGACGCCGCGACCTATCGCGACGAGTGATGTACCCTTCGTCGCCTCACCTGGCAGCGGATGCGTTCAGGCCGGCGTCGCCGGCGGCTCGCCGGTGACGGTTGCGGCCAGCCATGCATGCATCTCGGCGACCACCGCGCAGGCGCGATCCCGGACAACCTCGTCTTTCTCGCCGGGCACCGGCTCGGCCTGCCCGATAAGCAGCACCGGCCCGTCGATCGCAACGCAGGCCCACTTGCCACGGTCGGCGATGGCGAACGCCTCCAGGTCGCCAGCAGTCGCCGCCGCCGAGTCCCGCGCGAAGTCTCCGAGGCCGGCCTCGGCGCGCTCCGGGGTGTCGAAGACGATCACCGAGGCGATCGGCAATTGGTTCGACCCGGTCAGCACCCACGCGCCGGGAACGTCTTCCAGCGGCTGGCCGTAGTGGTCTTCCCACGAGATCAGCGCGATCGCTTCGTCTTCGTTGCCCGGCAGGGTGGCGGGCGGCTCGGCGCCGGCCACCGCCGCCACGACCGCGGCCGGATCGACGAGCGGACTGGCGGCCGGTGTCGCGGTGCCTGCGTGCCGGAAAGTCGCCGGAGTGAGCAGCAGGGTGGTGAGGGCAAGGAGTGTGATGGTGTATACCATAGTCCCTCCGGGAACGTTCAGGTGCGCTGCTCCAGTGTACCGCCACGACTTCGACGACCTATCTGTCCTGTTGCGGATGTCGAGGTCGATCATGACGCGTAGTGTAGAATGGGCAGCCGTGTATTGCCGTCCTTCAGGACACGGGAGCACGGGATTCATGGATCAACTCGGCATCATTCGGTACATCGAAACCACCTTTGCCGGAGTAAACGTCGTCACCGGCACCGAGGGGATTGCGGCCGGCGACACCTTCTTCTTCTACGATCCCGATCGCACCCTTGAGGGCAAGGACCAGCAGCCCTTCGCCACCATCGTGATCAAGGACTACGGGGAGTTCGACAACGCCTCGGACCTGGACCGCCCGGGTGTCTTCCGGTTGAACATCCATGTCAGCAAGAAGACCTTCGCGGCGCAGGTCGGCGCGACCGGCGATCATCACGACTACACGGCGCTGGATGTGCTGATGCCGCACCCGGTGTACGCGCCGCAGTTCTGGATCTGCGTGCTCAACCCGAGCGAGTCGACGTTCGCGCGCCTGCAGCCGCTGCTCGCCGAGGCGTACGACCGAGCCGCGGCACGGCTTGCCAGGCGCCGGCGCGTCGCGGACCCCCAGGCGGGGTGAGCGGGAGCGTCGCGGGTCGCGCCGTGGCCCGGCCCGGATGCTCGCGATGACGGCTTTGGGTCGTATTATTGGGGGCAGGAAACGGATTTCGAGTCACGAGAGGACATCTGCGAACACTATGGCAACCACCGGACCCAACCCGCTCTGTGAAGTCGGCCGCCGTCACCCGCGCGACCGTCACCGGATGCGCCCTGTCGAGGGGCAGGAGTACCTCTGGTACTGCAGCAAGCACACGATGTACGCGGTGCTTGCCGACAAGGACGACGCCGAGTCCGTCGACCGCGGCAGCGAGCGCGAGCTCCCCAACGGCGTCACCGGGGTGGTGATGGGCACCGGCGACGAGCGCCAGGGTGGTGTCGTGCTGTACGTCCGGGCGTCCTGATGCCCGTTGGGCGGCTCCGGTTCGCCGTCGACAGCTCCCACCAGGTCATCGCGAGCCCCCAGGAGCGGGGTACCCGCACGGACGTGCAGGCGGCCATTGCTGACCTCATCTCCTTCGCGCGGGAGGCCGATGCCGCCGGGGTGGATTCATTCTGGCTGAGCGAGGATCCGGACGGGTGGGATGCGCTGCAGATGCTCGCCGTCGTCGCCCGGGAGACGGAGCGTATCCGGGTCGGCCCCGGGGTGTTGAACCCGTATTTCCGCCACCCATCGCTGATCGCCGCGTCGATGGCGACCCTCGAAGCGCTTGGCGACGGTCGGGCTTTCCTTGGCTTCGGTCGCGGGCAGACCGAGTGGTACGAGCGCGCGCTGGGCATCGAGACCGGCAACCCGGTCGCCGCGCTGGACGAGGCAATTGGGTTGCTCCGGCAGTGGTTCGAACCGCCGTGGACAGCGGCTTCCCCGTCAGGCGCGACCGAGTTTGCCGTCAGCCGGTGGGAGCGTGTCACCGGACCGGTGCAGGAGCACCTTCCGATCTACCTCGCCGCGGTCGGGCCGAAGGCGCTTTCGACCGCCGCGCGGCTCGCCGACGGTGTCATCTTCAACGATCTCGCCTCGATCACCTTCATGGAGAAGTCGATCCGCTCGGTGCGGGCCGAGGCGGCCGCGGCTGGTCGTGATCCCGACGCGATTCGCTTCTTCGCCCGGTCGGCGGTGACGATCACGGACGACCCGGAAGCGGTGTACGAGCGCCGGAAGAATACCGTGGCCCTGATCCACGTACTGCCGGGCATGGAGCGCCTGCTGGAGTCGCCCGGCTACGACACCGGCGCGATCGTGGCGCGTGTGCGCGAGACCATGGGCACCATGGAGGTGCTGGAGCGCGGCGGGAACTTCCCCGAGCTGAAGCGGGCGGGAGATTTCGCGGCGGCGCGCCGGCACATCCCGACGGCGCTGCTGCGGGAGTTGGTCGTGGCGGGTCCGGTGGATGCGGTGCGGGAGCGGCTGCGCCGGTTCCAGGAGATCGGCATCACCGACGTTTTTCTCGCCCGCCCGAAGGGCGAGCCAACGCTCGCGGAGATCGTCGCGGCGCTGGCGGACGTGTGATCAGACGGTGTGATGGTGGT
>JAUIGA010000151.1 GCA_030430125.1 Chloroflexia bacterium
TACCGCAGCCCGGCAAGCGGCTCTACGACATGGCGAACCGCCTCGACAATGGACAGGAGTGGCAGGTCGAGCGCGACGCCGCCCGGCTCGCGGGGCACGGTATCCCCAACGTCGTGATCGTCCAGGCGAGCGACATGTCACCGGCCGATGCGGCGGCGTTCGCGAACGATATTCGCGAGGCATGGGAAGTGGAGTCATCGCCGGGCGCCGACGACGGACTGGTGTTCCTCGTCACCGTCGACCCAACGGGTGAATCCAACAGCTTCCCGGTCCTGTCGTGGGGTGAGAACGCGTTGCCGCACTTCGGTGTGGACCACGACACATCCGCACAGGTCAGCACAGAATGGGTGGAACCCTATCTTCTATCAGGGGAGATCTATGGCGCGGTCGACTACGGTTTGCGACGCCTTATCTACCACACCATCTACGATCCGCCCCCACCGGCTTCGCTATCCAACGCTCAGGAAACAGTGGCTTCGGTGCTGACGTTCGTCGCGCCGCTGATTGCCGCCGGATTCCTCGGGGGAGCGATCGCGCATTGGCGTCGACCTCGCCACCACCAGGCAGGAATGGTCTGGACGCTCGTCTCGGTCTGGATCCTGCCGGTCGTGACGATCGCGATCGCGGCGCTCGCAGCCTGGTCACAAAGCGAATGGGCCAGCCTGTCCGCGCTGGTCCTGTTCGCCACGACCGCCGCGGAATGGGTCAGACGCGACCCCAGGCGACACGGGGAATCCTCCCAATCCGCTCGTCTCGCCGGTTCCGACGGAGTCCGGTCATGATCGAGCAATTCACGCCAGGCAACCTGCAATCGTCCTGGACCGTGCGCCGCGACCGAGCCCGCACCGTGCTGCGGCTTCGACCGGCCATCCTAGTTCCATTCCTGTTGTTCGTGCTCTCGATTTCGATCAACATGGCCCATGTCGCCACAACAGAGTTCCATCCCGACGAGACGCGGTGGATCAACCGCGCCCACTACTTCACGGACCTCCGCGACCCGTTCGGGCCAACCTGGGAGGACCAGTACATCACGCGCGGTCAGCCTCCGCTCGGCAGCTACCTGATGGGTCTCGGCCTGCTCCTGCAGGGACGTGACACCACCACCAACGGCGTCTGGGATTTCGCCTACGGGTCGGAGTGGAACGCTATCGCCGGCGCCATGCCTGAGCAGGCGGACCTCGAGGCCGCGCGGCGGATCAACGCGGTCGTCGGGGCGGTAGCGGTGGTCGTTGTCTACTTCATTGCCAACGCGCTGGCCGGGCCGGTCGCCGGTGCCGCTGCCGGATTCCTGCTTGCGATCCACCCCTTGCACATCTGGATCGCGAGCCAGGCGCTCTCGGATCAACTCCTCATCCTGCTCGTTTCGCTGACCCTGCTCACGGCGATTCGGCTTGGCAACCGCCCTGGACGCGGCTCGGCACTCCTTCTCGGTGTCCTGCTTGGGCTTGGCGGCGCGGCGAAGCTCTCCCCACTGCTGCTGTCGCTTCCACTGGCCGTCTACGGTGTCGGCCTGCTGGTACTCGCCCAGATTGGACTGGCCAACGGTGCCCGCGCGCGGTCCCTGGGGCCGCTGCTGATCGCTCAACCCACGATCGCGTTCATTACCTTCGTGGTTGCCTATCCCTACCTCTGGCCTGATCCGATCGGTCGCACCTGGCAGGTGTTCCAGACCCGCAGCCAGGAGATGGAAGAACAGTCAGCGGCATGGCCCGGCGTGGCGATCGAGAACCCCGTGGATGCACTGACACGAATTTACGACCGGCTCACCTGGCAATTCAGCGCCACCGGGAACCTGGCCGAAGACATCCTCGGTTGGTTCCGTCCCGGCACGAGCGTCTGGGGTATCGACCTGGTGCTTGCCGCGGTTGGCGTGGCGGTCCTCGCCTGGCTGGTGATGCACCGCGGCCTGGCATCGGGCACGGCGCTGATGACATTCCTGATGGCCGGTCAGGCCGGCGCGATCATCGTCGGCATGCGGGTTGATTTCTACCGGTACCACCTGCCGATCGCCCTCGTCGTGGCAATCCTCTTCGGACTCGGCACCAAGCTCATCTGGCAATGGCTCGCCAACCGTGGCGGCGCTCGCATCTGGAACCTGGTTCCCGGTATCGCCGTGGAGCCGCCGGTGGCCCCGGCACGCATTGAGGACCGCAACACCATCGATTCGAGCACGGGCGCGTCGGTGAATCGACCGGCGCAGACAGGATCCCAGTGATGCCCATCAAGATCAGCGCCGCGTTGTTGAGTCTGATCATCTTCGCCGCTGTTGTGTTTGCCGCATTTCGCCTGGTGAACGTCGTCACACAGGAACACGACGGTTGGGATATCTACGCGCCGGTCGACGTGACGACGAACCCGCTCCTCGTTGAGCCAGCGGGGGCGCTGACGACCGATGACCAGGATACGCTCAACAGTGTGGTGATGGCAGGACGCCGTGACTGGGGGCTGCCATGGTCGATCCTGGTCGCGGAGCTTCCCGGCGACGGGTCCACCGGCGAGAGCGCCGAGGAGATCGCTGCTCGACGAATGGCGGTGGAACCGGTCGAATCATCGGAAGGTGCCGGGGACGGCCTGCTGATGGTCGTGACCGTCCCGGAGGACGATCGCGCCAGGACAGACGTCGCATTCGCAACCGGACCTAACTTCTACCCGAAGGGTGGCATCTCCCCGGAGCGACTGGCCTACATCGCCGACGTGCAGATGGTCTCGTTGATCGAGGAGGGCCGCATCGGCGACGCAGTGGTGGAAGGCGCAACCTGGGTACTGTGGACGCAACTCTTTGAACCGCAACCGAACCCAGCCGCCACCAACCTCCAGCGCGGGCTGCAGGATCTGCTGGTGCCACTCGGGGCGGCTGGGTTCGCGCTGCTCGCGGGTGTCGTCGCTGCCTCGGCCGGAGCGGCGTTGGCCCTGACGTTGCGCGGCTCCGCAACGACACCCGACCCCGCATCGCTCGATGGCGTCACCGCCGCGGCGACCTCCCGCGGCCGGGTGGATCGCCAGGTCATCACCGGTGTCCTGCTCGACGCACTGGACCGCGGAGTCGTCGTCCTTCGGCCCGACGGCTCGTTGTCCGCGAGCCCAACGGGAACGACCACCGTCCGCGATCGGGATTCAGCGATGCTCGAAGCCATCGCTCGCCTGAACACCGGTGATCGGAACGGCATCGATGCCCAGGCCGCGCAGATGAGACACGACGAAGTGCTTCGTCATTTCCTCGAAGATGCGATGGCCACCGGTGGCTACTTTTACCCAGGATCGCCGAGGGTCACGCGCTGGCTGTGCTGGATCGCGCTCGCCGGCATTGGTCTCGGCGTGTTGGCGACAGTCATCGCGGTTGCAGGAGACTCCGCTCCGGCGATTGCGGCGGCACTGGCGCTGACAGTCGTTTCCCTCGTCGTGCTGATCTGGAATGATCGCCGCTCCTGGGCGACGTGGGTGGGCCGCAGGGCAGTGCGCGATTGGCGCCGCGCGCACACCAGCGCGGACGATCGGGAACGAGTCCTGTACGAGGTCATCGTTGGCATGGAGACGATTGACCTGCTGCCGGCAAACGCATCCCCGATTACCCCGGGCGCGCAACCACTGTTCTCGATACTCAATTCTTGAGACTGCGTCCGGACGATTGCCGGATGGCTGGTGATGCTGCATGGACGACGCACCAGGACGGCACTTCCACTCGTCGCTGGAGCCTACGGCGAAGCAATCTATGTCGTCGACGTTGGTATCTGGGCCGAGGCCAGGCGGCATTGCCCGCTGCGCAGCGTGGCGTGGACGCGCCAAGGATGCGTGGGCAAGCCGCCGCTACGGTCTATTCACGCTGAAACCGGGTGATTCCGTCCGACTCGATCCGTAGCGACCGCCACAGGGGAGGCCGCTACACGTTGGTTCCAGCGGCATGCACCTGAATCCCGAATCAGTCGCCGGTCGCCACCAGACCGCGAGGTGCGGCCGATTCCTCACCGGCGGACGCGGGCCCGTACATTCGATCGAGATAATCGATCAGCATCCGGCGGGCGGAGAATGCAGGCGCCACCGTCCGAATCGCCTTCTTCGACCGCTTGATCCACTCCCGTGGCGTGCCATCGGCATCGCGGTTGTAGTAGAGCGGCACAACCTGCTGTTCCAGCGTGTCGTAGATCGCGTTCGCTTCGGCCTCATCCTGGGCGGCCCCATCGAGCGGTGACGGGGCAATCCCCCACCCGTTACTCTCGTCCGATTCGAATCCCTCGATCCACCATCCGTCCAGGATGCTGCAGTTCAGTACACCGTTCGCGGACGCCTTCATCCCGCTCGTGCCGGAAGCCTCCAGCGGATAGCGGGGGTTGTTCAACCAGACATCCACACCGGCTACCAGCAGACTGGCCAGCCCCATCTCGTAATCCTCGGCGAAGGCAATGCGGCCCTGGAACCGGGGATCGCGCGCCTTGAGGTAGATCTCCTGGATGAGTCGCTTGCCGCCCTCGTCAGCCGGATGCGCCTTGCCGGCGAAGATCAGCTGAACGGGGTTGTCGGGATTGGTCAGGATGCGGGCAAGGCGATCCATGTCGTGGAAGATCAGCGTCGCCCGCTTGTAGGTGGCGAACCGCCGGGCAAACCCGATCGTCAGCGCGTGCACGTTCTGGAACGCACCCGACGACAACACCTGCCATGCGTCGAACTGCCCCTGGGCGTAGCGCCGCCGAGATCGCTCGACCATCTCGTCGATGAGTGCCCGTTTCACCTGCTGGTGCGCCGCCCAGTAGTCCGCATCCGGGATGTTCTCGATCGTCTGCCAGGTCTGCGGCTGCTCCTGATGCTCTCTCCATGTGGACGGCAGATACTGATCGTAGAGCGGCCGCAGGATCGGCGAGACCCAGGTGCGCAGGTGGACACCGTTGGTGATGGAATCGATCGGTTCGTCATCGCCGTCGATCCCGGACCACAGGTGCGACCACATTTCCCGCGACACCTCACCGTGCTTCTCGCTGACGCCATTGATGTGCGCCGCAAGCCGCATCGACAGGGCGGTAAAATTGAATCCAGGCTCGCCATCGGCTCGACCAAGCGCGAGGAACTCCTCGCGATCGACCCCGAGGCCACCCCAGTACTGACTGAAATAGCGATCCATCATTTCGTCGGGGAAGATATCGTGCCCCGCGGGAACCGGGGTGTGTGTCGTGAACACGGTCGATCGACGTACCGCCGCGATGGCATCGCTGGTCGAGGCCCCGTCGGCCACATGCTCGCGCACGCGCTCCAGCATATGGAGCGCCGCATGCCCCTCGTTTGCGTGCCAGTAGGCGGGTTCCAGCCCAAGCGCGCGCAGAAGCCTGACCCCACCAATACCGAGAACGATCTCCTGCCGCAACCGGTGCTCCCGGTCACCGCCGTACAGGCGAGATGACAGCTGTCGCGTCCAGTCCGGATTGCCCTCCACGTCCGAATCGAGGAGGTAGATCGAAACCCGGCCCACCTGGACGCGCCAAACCGCCAGGCGCAGCGGCCCGGTTCCGTCGTGGAGGTCGACCTGAATGTGGAGCGGTGTGCCGTCATCGTTGAAGACCTGCACCGTTGGCTCGGCATGCGGGTCGAGGTTGGCCGGCACGTCGTGCTGCCAGCCATCATGGTCGATGCGCTGGCGGAGATAGCCCTGGCGATAGAGAAGCGACACACCGACAAGGGGGATCCCCATATCGCTCGCTTCCTTGACGTGATCGCCGGCAAGCACACCCAGGCCACCCGAGTAGATGGGAAGGGCACGGTGCAGACCGAACTCTGCGGAGAAATAGGCGACGGTCTTGCCGACCAGCTCCGGCTTGTGAGTACCGAGCCACATGTCGGTGGCATCCTCGCGCAACATGCGGTCGAAGGCCGCCACCACACGGTCGTACCGGGCAAGATACGCCTCATCCCGCGCCTTGGCTTCCAGGCGCTGGCGCTCGATCCGGTGCAGGAAAAGGACCGGGTTGTGCTCGACAACATCCCACAACACCGGATGCAGCTCCTTGAACAGCATCCGGGCCGGGTTGGTCCAGGTCCACCACAGGTTGTAGGCAATGTCGTTCAACCGGGAAATGCGCTTTGGCAGCTCCACGGTGTAGGAAGGTCGACTCATGACCATGTTGAGGTGCTACTCCTGCAATATCGTCTCGACGGCCCAGCAACCAGCCAGAGTGGCTGCAGGCGGGTGCTGGCTGCGATTGGGCACTCGGGGCGTTATACCCTATCGCCACCGTCGTCAACAAACCCGAACGCGTCTTCCCACGAGCCGCGGGGTAGACTGCAACCGTGATGGCGGCTTCATCATTGCCCACTCGCCAGCGACGCCATCACACTGTGTCCGAAGGCAAGGATGACACGATGCCCGCTCCGTACGAAGCCGTCAGCGCACGGTCACCCAACCCGACCGGCGCTGGCGCTCGACGTCTCACAGGGGTGGTGGCCGGCGGTGCATCGATCCTTGCGGCGGGATGCCTGCTGGTCATCGCCTTTGGCTTTCCGGGGCACGCGACGCAACTGGTGGACCTCTGGAAAATCTCGAAGGGCGAGTCGTCTGGGGCGGTCGTCTTCCTGTTGTGCCTTGTGCTCATGTTCGCCGGCTGGCTGGCAGCCGTGTGGTTCGCAAGAGACATCACGCTGCGCTCGGTGTGGCTCCCGGTTGCCGGCATTACCGGCGTCATCACCGCCGCATTCGTGCTCGTGTATCCGGCCACCGCGATCGACGTCTACATCTATGCCGCCCGCTCGCACCTGCTCACCGACTACGGGCTCAATCCGTCCACGACGACACCTGAACGCCTGTGGTTGATCGATCCCTACGTGCACTATGCATCGCGCGAGTGGAGCGACAACGTCTCACCGTACGGACCACTTTGGAACCTCGTGGCAGCACCCGCCACCGCGTTCGACAGCGAGAACATCGTCGCGGCCGTCGCCATGTACAAGGTGGTGATGGCCGCCGCGGCAATCGGCACCGGGGCGCTGGTGTACTCAATTGCCCGCGTCATCCAGCCGGCAATGGCGGTACCGGCGATGCTCGCCTGGCTTTGGAGCCCGGTTGTCCTCTGGGAGGGCATCGCCAACGGGCACAACGACATCGTGCTCATGCTGCTGATCGTGGCTGCGCTGTGGTGCTGGGCGCACCGCCACGAGGGTGGTGTTGTCCCCCTGCTTGGCGCGGCGGCCCTCCTCAAGATCGTCGCGGTCCTGCTGATTCCGGCGGCGATGGTCGCGATCGCGGTGCGGATCGGCTGGACGCGACGGCTGTTCGTAGTCGTGCTGCAGGCCGCCGTGCTCTCCCTGGTTGCGTTGTGGATCGCATTCGCGCCGTTCTATGACGTCAGCGGCACCGTGGACGCAATCCAGGCGCAACGCGATGTCTGGGTGACATCACCGGCGGCACTGGTCGGGAGCCTGGTGCGGGACTACAACCTCGATTTCGATGTCGCGCGGGCCTTCGAGCGATTCAGCGACGCCGTTGTGGCGACCCTCGCGATCGGCGGGGCAATCCTGGCCTGGAAGCGGCCCGAACGACTCACGCGTATCGCCTTTGAGCAGGTCTTCTGGTTCCTCGTGCTGGCAACGTCGAACCTGCGGCCGTGGTATGCAATCTGGCTCGTCGCGCTGGCCGTCGTGCTGCCGCTGGGCTGGCCGTTCGCTCGCGCCGTGGCATGGTCACTTGGCGCACTTGGCTCCTATTTGTACTCGGCATGGATCCAGAACTGGACCGATCCCACCTGGACCGAGCAGACGGCCATCAACGTGGCCATCATGCTGACGCCGCCACTGGTGCTGACCGCGCTCGAAGCCCGGAGGGTGTTCGTAACTCGTTCGCGCCGGTCACTGGCTTCACGATCGCCGGCATCCTATTCGCCCGACGAGCCCGCACGCACCTGAACCGAATTTCGGGCGATCAAAGGGCAGCCGAACCGTAGC
>JAUIGA010000152.1 GCA_030430125.1 Chloroflexia bacterium
TCCGGATGCTATCACCGGAGATACTCACCGATCCCTGACGGCCGCATACGAAATGCGGAACATCCTTGCCCACGGCTACACGGAAGTCGACCTGCACATCATCTGGACCACGATATCAAAGGACCTGCCAATGCTCCGACAGAGAGTCCACGACCTCTTGGCATGAACCTCGGGCAAGGGCTAAAACAGGGTCCTTGTAGACAACAGCCGGGAAGCGCTCTGTCGGAAGCAGGACTACAGGCCTTTGCCACAGCAGGCAATCTTTCCATTGTTCTGATGCAGCGTCCAATTCCCAAATCAATGAGGAAAACACATGCAACGTTGACGTGTTGAAGGGTTCGGGATACTTGAATGCCCAGCTACATCGCATTGACGCGTCGGTGCATCTCACGGGAACAAAGCGACCGGTCGGAACAGGAACCGCCCGACCGGGTCGCCGGTCGGGCGGCTATCGAGTGTTGTGGATTGTGCGAAGCGCCTATTCCTCGTCGTCCCCGATCACGCCGTCCTCGTCCGCGCCGTCGACCTGACCGTCGTAGGAGATCCGGCCCGACAACTCAGGCGACTGCGCCCGGATCCGGTTGCGAATGTCGTCCAGCACATCCTCATTCGACTTCAGGTAGGTCTTGGCGTTCTCGCGCCCCTGCCCCAGGCGTTCCTCTTCAAGGTAGAACCACGCCCCGCTCTTGCGGACGATACCGAGGTCGGTCGCGACGTCGAGCACGCTGCCGGCGACGGAGATACCCTCGTTGTACATGATGTCGAACTCGGCCTGCCGGAATGGCGGCGCCACCTTGTTCTTGATGACCTTCACCCGCGCCCGGATACCGACCGCGTCGGTCCCTGTCTTGATCGTCTCGATCCGGCGGATATCCATGCGGACCGAGGAATAGAACTTGAGCGCGTTGCCGCCGGTCGTCGTTTCCGGGCTGCCGAACATCACGCCGATCTTCATGCGCAGCTGGTTGATGAAGATCACGCACGTCTTCGAGCGGCTGATCGCACCCGTCAGCTTGCGCAGCGCCTGGCTCATCAGCCGCGCCTGCAACCCGACGTGGGAATCCCCCATGTCGCCCTCGATCTCGGCCTTCGGCACCAGCGCCGCCACCGAGTCGACCACAATCACGTCCAGCGCACCGGAACGCACCAGCGTCTCGGTGATTTCCAGCGCCTGCTCGCCGGTATCCGGCTGCGAGATCAGGAGCTCGTCCAGGTCGACACCCAGCCGCCCGGCATAGACCGGGTCGAGCGCGTGCTCGGCGTCGATGATCGCCGCCAGGCCACCCATCTTCTGCGCCTCGGCGATGACGTGCAGCGCCAGCGTCGTCTTGCCCGACGACTCCGGACCGTAGATCTCGACGATGCGACCGCGAGGAACACCGCCGATGCCCAACGCCAGATCCAGCGCGATACTGCCAGTCGGAATCGAGTCGATCTGCATCGGATTGACTTCGCCGGGCTTCATCTTCATGATCGAGCCCTTGCCGAAGTTGCGCTCGATCTGCGCGATCGCCATGTCGACGGCGCGCTCCCGGTCTGTCTGTGATGTCGCCATGAGCTTCTGCCCTTTCACCTTCCGGCCTGACGGCGTTGTCCGGACCATCCCTGTGGCGCTGCCGCGCTCTGACGCGGTGCGGGGTGACGATGCGGCTGTCGCATCGCTCGGCCAGAAAGGGCGTGTCCGTCATCGGATTCTATCGCGTTTCGTGGTGGTTCCGTCGTTCTGGCATACCGGATCATTTCGTGTCACCGGCCACAAGATACGAACACATGTTCGCATTTCTCCCCATAGTGTACGCGATCGACCAGCCGCCAACAAGTGGCCCGCACCCATCATGCAGCCACCGGATACACCAGTCAGACAGTGATGGCCACCGGCTTGACACCCACTGCAACGCGTCGCATACTCTCGTCATCGATCGGTTGTATACAGAACACATCGTACCGGTGCACGCCGGCCCTTGTGGCACCCCGGATGCCGGCGCGATCCCGATCGCCGTCAGTTGTGGTGTCCAACCGCCCAGGCGACAACGGGCGAACGGTCACCTCCGATCATCATCAGGGAGGAACGCACCATGTCGACACAGCGCGCGAATGAGATGCTCGCCACATTCCTCGCCAATCCGGCCTCGCGGCGCCGTTTTCTCAGCGCCGCCGCGGCCTTCGGCGTGTCCGCCGCTTCCCTGCAGGCCATCGTCGCCTCGGCCCAGACGCCGGTCGCCGATTTCGACCCGCTCGCGCTGGCCGACGATACGGTCGACGGCGACTTCCCCCTTTCCGACGAGACCGTCGAGCTCACCATCCTCATCCCGTCAAACATCTACGTCGCCTCCTTCGAGGACAACGAGTTCACGCGCTGGTACGAAGAGAAAACCAACGTCCACATCACCTGGCAGATCGTGCCCGACGAGGAACGGGACACCGCCCTCAACCTCCGCCTCGCCAGCGGCGACTACCCCGATATCCTCATGTCCTTCCGCCCCACCCTTGCCGTGCAGGAGCTCTACGGCGGCCAGGGAATCTTTATCGCCCTGAATGACCTCATCGACCAGCACGCCGTCGAGTTCAAACGCGTTGTCGAACAGTATCCGCTGACTCCGCGCACGGTCACCGCCAGCGACGGCAACATCTATTCCCTGCCCTACGTGAACGACTGCTTCCACTGCGCGCAGGACAAGAAGATGTGGATCTACCAGCCGTTCCTCGACGCGCTCGGCCTGGAGATGCCGCAGACCACCGACGAGTACCTGGCTTTCCTCCGCGCCTGCAAGGAGCAGGACGTCAACGGCAACGGAGAGGATGACGAGCTGCCGCTGGCATCCGGCACCGGCAGCTGGAACGACCAGCTCGACCTCTACTTCATGAACTCCTTCACCTTCAACCCGGGCGAGCCCTATGTCTTCGTCGGCGACGATGGCCAGGTTGCCGTCTCCTACAACCAGGACGGCTGGCGTCAGGGCTCCGCCTACCTCGCCGGCATCTACGCCGAGGGGTTGATGGACCCGGAGAGCTTCACCCAAAACAACGAGCAGCTCGTCGCCAAGGGCAACGCCGAGACACCCATCATCGGCTCGGCGCCGGGCGGTTCCTGGGGCGTGTTCGTGACCTGGACCGGCGATGACCCCTCGCAATGCCGGGCCGAGTACGTGCTCATGCCCGCCCTGGAGGGACCGGAGGGCGTGCGCTGGTCGGCGTACAACCCCTACCTGCCCTACGCGACAGGCGACTTCATCATCACCGACAAGTGCGAAAATCCGGAAATCGCCTTCCGCTGGGCAGACGGGCTCTACGACCTCGAAACCACGCTGCGCTCCGTGCAGGGCGCGCCCGACGTGAACTGGCGCTGGGCCGAAGATGGCCAGATCGGCAGCGACGGTCAGCAGGCAATCTGGGATTCCCTCCCCACCGAAGGCGACAGCAGCGCCGGCTCGACCACCGCATGGGTTCAGACCGGCCCTTCCTACCGCTCGGCACGGGTGCGCTTCGGCGAGGCCGTCGACGATCCCGAGATGCTGCGCTACAACCTCGACACCATCACCCAGGAGGTGCTGGAGGCCTACCGCCAACCGGCCGAGATGTGGATCCCGCCGCTCTCCTTCACCCAGGATGAGGCGCAGGTCGTCGCCGAAGCGGAAGCGACCATCGTCCCCTTCGTGCAGCAACGCTTCGCCGAATGGGTCACCGGCAACCGGAACGTCGACGAGGACTGGGAAAGTTACCTGGAGGAGCTGAACGGGCTTGGCGTGGAGAACTATCTTGCCACGTATCAGGCCGCGCTCGAACGCGCCAACGAGGCCGCCGGGTAGCATCTCCCTGCACGCGAGGGCGGGGCGCATATCCCCGCCCTTGCCAACCGACACTGTCAAGTGGGAGGGCACAGGGCCCTCCCGTACGTACGATGCTGGTTGCTTGTCACAGCCCCGCGAGCCTGGCGTCAGGCCAACTGATCGCTGTCCGTCTCGAATCGGGCTGGCACGATAGTTGCGTGTTCCATTCCCGGAGCGACATCAGGTCGCACAACGCAGGAGGGGCCTATGTACATAGGTGGTGGATTTCTCGTCATCATCCTGATCATCATCATTATCATCCTGATCCTGTAGCGGCTCCGCACCGATGAGATGCGAGTCGCGCAATCGACAACGCCTCCGGAACGCTCCGGAGGCGTTGTCGCGCCATCAGGAGCGGAGCAGAAAACGCCTACCTCACCCCCGCCGCAACACGGAACCCCATGTTGCCCGTTGAGCTGTCCGGCGTGTTCCCGGACCGCGCCCCCACCCGGTAGCGGTTGCAATACGACTTGTGGCACAGGTAGCTGCCGCCGCGCATCACGCGCGAATCTCCTGTTGCCGGCCCGGTCGGATCAGTGACGTTCTCCGTCGGGTGTGGCCCGAATCCGAACCAGTCCGCGCACCACTCCCAGACATTGCCGGATACGTTGTACAACCCGTACCCGTTCGGCTCGTAGGTGTCGACCGGCGCCGTCGAGAGATACCCGTCGGCCTTCGTGTTACGCTGCGGAAACTTGCCCTGCCAGATGTTGCAGCGATGCTTGCCTCCGGGCATCAGATCGTCTCCCCAGGCATATCGCTTCTGGTCGAGACCGCCCCGCGCCGCGTACTCCCACTCCGCCTCGGTCGGCAGTCGCGTGCCCGACCACGCACAGAACGCCATCGCATCGTTCCACGACACGTGGATCACCGGGTGATCGAGCCGCGCCTCGATCGACGATCCCGGTCCCTCCGGCGCCTTCCAGGTCGCGCCGTCGATCCCGAGCCACCATGGCGCCCGGTCCGACGTTCCCCGCACCGGGGCATCCTTGCCGGGCAGCAGGAGGTGGAAGACATACGACCAGCCGAACCGCTCCGCCTCGGTCACATAGCCGGTCTCGTCGACGAACGCCGCGAACTGGCTGTTGCTGACGGTGTACCTGCTGATCCGGAACGGATTCACCGTCACCGGACGTACCGGACCCTCCCCGTCTTCGGGAAAGCCGTCGCCAACCTCGGTTCCCATGCGGAATGTGCCGCCATCGAGCGCGACGAGATCCCGCCGGACAAGATCATGCACCTCCGTGCCCGACGTTGCCTTGGGTGCCTCATGGGATATGTCGTGAGTCGCCGCTCCGCCTCCCCGGCCTGGCGCGCAGCACCCCGCTTGCTCCTCGGTCATCGCTCCCTCCACTGTCTCTGCGCGGATCGTTACCCGTCCATACTACCGCGTGACGCCACCAGCGCCGGGTCGTCCACCTCGCGCTGCCACTCCACCAGCGCTCCCTCCAGCCGCGCTCGCACCTCCGACAGCTCGGGGTCCCACGCCAGGTTCACCCGCTCCCAGGGGTCGCGCTCCAGATCGAACAGCTGCACCACATCAGAGCCGCGCGTCTGCTCGCCCTCGGGCCGGTAGTCAGGGTTCTCCAGGTATCGGATCAGCTTCCAGCGGTCATCTCTGACCGACCGCTGTGTGAATCGGTATGCCGCGCCATGGTACACCCGCCAGCCCGGCATCGACGCCCCGCGCAGTACAGGGGCCAGCGAGCGCCCCTCCGACGCGATTGCGGCATCGACCCCACCCAGCTCCAGCAGCGTTGCCGCCGTGTCTCCGTGCCAGACCAGCTCCGGCACCCGAACGCCTGCGGCGATGCCGGGTCCGGCCATCATCAGCGGCACATGGGTGCTGTGTTCGTAAAGGCTCTGTTTGCCCATCAACCCGTGTTGCCCCAGCGCCAGGCCATGATCAGCGCTGTAAACGACAACTGTGTTCTCCGCCAGTCCTTGCGCCTCCAGCGCCGCCTGGATGTCGCCGATGCGCGCGTCGAGGTGGGCGATCATGCCGTAGTAGTCGGCGATATGCCGGCGGATCGCCTCCGGCTCGCGCGGCCACGCCTCCAGTCGCTCGTCGCGGACGGTCATCTCGCCGTTGTCGAATGGGTGCGCCGGCATCGCGTTCGGCGGCAGGGTGACATCGGCCGGTTCCATACGCCACGCCTCCGGCGGCGTGCGCGGGTCGTGCGGCGCGGTGAAGGCGACGTACAGGAAGAACGGCCGCTGGCGGTCGTGCCCATCGATGAACCGGATCGCGGCATCCGCGAACAGGTCGGTGCTGAACCCCTCGGCGATCTCCACGGCGTCGTCGGGATACACGCCGGTCGGGTCGAACGGCCGCACCGGCACGCCGTCGTGATCGCTCATGCCACCGAACATCAGGCAGTCGCCGCCGTCGAACGAGCGCGCGAACGCTTCGGCGTCGTTGTGCCACTTCCCGATCGCATGGGTGCGGTAGCCCGCCTCGCGCAGCAGGTGCGGCACGGTCGGCAGTTCGCCAGGAATCGTCTGCGATACCGATGAGCGCCCGGTTGGGTCGCACGATGATGCAAAGATGTTGCGGCCGGTCATCAGGGTGGCGCGGCTCGGCACGCACACCGCGCCGTGCATCCCGCCCTGACAATGCGCGCCGTCGAACACCACCCCGCGCCTACCGAGCGCATCGAGGATCGGCGTCGCGACTTCGGCGTTACCGTTGATCCCCACCGACTCGTACCGGTGGTCGTCGGCGAACAGCACAACGATGTTCGGCCTGGTGTCATGCACGGTGGCTGGCCCTTTCGTTGATGGGTACGGGAGATGCGCTCGATCCGATCGCCGTGATCGTCTCTCGTCTCCCGTGTGCCGTTTCGACGAGTGGACGACATTGGCGACGCCGGACCAAGGCGGGGTTGCAAATGGTTGCGCCGCCAAGTCGACCGCTACCGTAGCGGAGGACTTGACCGCGCTGCCAGATCGATGGAAGGCTTCGCCGGCGCGGTCAATGTCCTCCCGCATCACATGGTGGCGATCTTCGCGTATCGGGACGCCATTGCCGGCTGCAAACCATGCGACGGGCGACGCTGTGTGCGCCGGCAAGGCGTCCGCTACAGGCGATGCGTCCGGATCGCCCGTCGCGTTCTACTGCAACCGGCCCCGTGCCAGTGTCGGCCACACCGCGTCGATGCAGGGGCCGTCCACCACGAACATCTGCTCGTGCAGGTGCACCACCTGGTCGCTGTAGCCGATATTCAGCCGCAGGCGGTCGCCAACCTTCACGCAGTCGTTCGGCCCGTCGAGCCGGATGGTGCCGTGCTCCGCCGAGAAAGCCATCCCTGTCACCCCGTCCAGCCCCACCACCTCGGGCTCCAGGTTGGATGGATCGAGGGTCTTCCGACCCGCGTCGAAGATGATCCGGTCCGGCGTCGGACGGCTCGTCACCGTCACCAGCAGCGACAGCGCCGGGCGCACCGGCACGTCCAGATCCCGGTAGAAACGGTCGCCGAAGATGCCGCCACCCGCCTGCACCTCGGTCACGCCATCGATCCCCGCCGTGGTCAGGAAGGTACCCGTACCGCCGCAGGAGACGATCGGCACCTCGATGCCGGCATCGCGAAGGGCCGCCACGGTTTCCAGCACCGGCGCCAGCGACGAACGGATCGCCGCCTCGCGCTCGGCGGGGTCCAACACCGTCAACGTGTGACCTTCCCACGTCATCACGCCGCCGAAGCGAACGTGCCGCATCGCCGCGATCTCCCGGGCAAGCGCGATCGCGGACTCGCCGGGGGCGATCCCGGCCCGGTTCATGCCGCAGTCCATCTCGATCACCAGTCGGGGTGAGGTGCCCGCCTCAGCCGCCGCCGCGTCGTGTTCCCGCGCGTTTTCAAGACAATCGACGGCCACAGCGATGTCCGCCTGCCGCGCGACCCGCGCCAGTCGCCGCGTCTTGATCGGCCCGACGATCTGGTTGGCGATGAGGATGTCGCGGATTCCCGCCGCCGCGTACACCTCCGCCTCGCTCGTCTTGGCGCAGGTGATGCCGTG
>JAUIGA010000153.1 GCA_030430125.1 Chloroflexia bacterium
GTCACCTGCGCCTGCGTCACTGCGCGTGATCCTTCTGCTGAGCGAATTCCGGGGCGCGGACCAACCCGGGGTACGATGGAGAGAAACCAGGTCACCGCGATTCGCGGCGGGAGTGAACCGGGCGCGGGGGTTGCCCGGGTGGTGTTGTGCTCAGACTAGCACGACGCACCATAAGGCGGCGAACGTGGCGCAACGTCATCCCATTGCCGATTCGAGTGGGCGTGCGAAGATGGCTACGATCAATCGATATCGCTTCATGCCACCAGGCTGGAGGTACCCATGGCAACGGCCAACATCCCGACCGTCCCGAAAACAACCTACGAAGACCGGCTGCACCGTGTCCAGACTGCCCTGGCAGAGCGGGGAGTGGACTGGCTGCTTCTCGGGCCGTCGGCCGATCTGTTCTATCTCACCGGATTCGACGCGCACGTCAGCGAGCGGTTGAACCTGCTCATGGTGCCGCGGTCCGGCGATCCGTCCCTGGTGGTTCCGCTGCTGGAGGCGCCCAACGTCGGCGCGGCCGGTGACCTGGCGCGGGTCGTATCCTGGGCGGATCACGAGTCACCGATGGGCAGCGTTGCCTCCGTTGTCACGGGTGATACGGGACGCGTCGCTGTTGGCAACCATCTCTACAGCGCGTTCCTGCTGCGCCTGCAGGACACCCTCGGCGCTTCGGCGTGGATCGAGGCGGGACCGATCATGCGCGACCTGCGGATGGCGAAGGACGCGGTCGAGATCGAGTTGCTGGAGATCGCCGGACGAGCCAACGATGTTGCATGGGAAGCGTTCCTGCAGGCCGGTCCGCTTTCCGGTCTGACCGAGCGACAGGCACTGCAACGGCTGGTCGACCTGACGCTGGCGGAGGGGGTGAGCTCCTGCTGGGGTATCTGCGCCAGCGGCCCGAACGCCGCCGCACCGCACTATTCGACCGGCGACCGGGTGATCCAGCCGGGCGACAGCGTCATCTTCGATTGGGGCGGTCCCGTCGGTGGCTACTACTCGGACGTGACGCGTACCGTGCACGTCGGCGAGCCGGACGAGGAGTTCCGCAAGGTCTACGAGGTCGTGCTGGAGGCGAACCAGGCGACACTGGATGCGGTGAGGCCGGGGCTGGCCTGCCAGGAGCTTGACCGCACCGCGCGACGTGTCATCACCGACGCGGGATACGGCGAGGCCTTCATCCACCGGGTCGGGCACGGGTTGGGACTGGAGGTCCACGAGGAGCCGTACCTGGTCGAGGGCAACGACCTGCCGCTGGCCGAGGGAATGGTGTTCAGCGACGAGCCGGGCATCTACCTGGAGGGTCGGTTCGGCGTGCGCATCGAGGACGCGGTGGTCTGCACCGGCGAAGGCGGTCGCCGCCTGAACCACAGCACCCGGGACCTGGTGGTGATGGGGTAGCGATGCGGGTGGCGGGGTGATCGCTGACGCCCACCGCACGCACCCGAAGGGATGTCCCTGAGCATCGCCCGTCGTGCCGCTCGCAGGGGTGGTCCTTGCCGGCGCAGCCGCCGTCGCCCCTTGCCTAAAATAGAGGGGCACCTACAGGGTTGGTAAAACATCGTGACTTCGAAACCGTTCATCAACAGCGAGCGCCTGCTCACATCGATCTCGGACTACGCCAGGATCGGCGCGACCCCCGGTGGTGGCGTCACCCGGCTGGCGCTCAGCGAGGAGGACCAGCAAGTTCGCAAGCGATTCGCGGCGGATGTCGCGGGTGCGGAAACGACCCTGCGTGTTGACGACATCGGCAACATGGTCGCAATCAGATCCGGTCGCGAGGCACTGTCGCCGATCCAGATCGGGTCGCATCTCGATTCCGTCCGCAACGGCGGCCGCTTCGACGGGGCGCTGGGAGTGCTGGGTGGACTCGAGGTGTTGCGCGCCCTGGCCGATGCGGGCCACGTCACCCGTCACCCGATCGAGCTGATCAACTGGACGAACGAGGAAGGCGTGCGCTATGAGCCGGCAATGATGGGGTCCGGCGCGGCGTACGGCGTGTTCGAACGCGGCTGGGTCGGCGAGCGCACCGACCGGGATGGCATTCGCTTCGGCGATGCGCTCGATGCCATCGGGTATCGGGGGGATCTGGCGTACCGGCCCGAACCGGGCGCGGCGTATCTGGAGCTACACATCGAGCAGGGGCCGGTACTGGACGAGGCGGATGTCGCCGTGGGTGTCGTCGAGGGTATTCTCGGCATTACCTGGCTCGATGTCGTGGTCGAGGGGCAGGCGGACCATGCCGGCCCGAGCCCGATGTCGACGCGGCGGGACGCCCTTGCCGCTGCTGCCGAGATTGTCTCGATGGTTGAGGGGCTTGCCGTTGAGGCGGGGCCGCCGGTGGTGGGGACGGTCGGCCGGCTCTCGCCCGATCCCGATCTGATCAATGTCGTGCCGGGTCGCGTCGAGATGAGCGTCGATCTGCGCCACCAAACCAGCGCGCAGCTCAACGATCTTGTCGCGGAGTTCCAGTCGCGTCTGGATGCGATTGCAACTCGGCGCAAGGTGACTGTGACGGTCGATCGCTTCTGGACGAGCGAGGCGACCCGGTTCGATGCCGGTATCGTGGGGGCAATTGCAGCGTCGGCGGACGTGTGCAGTCCAGGGGCGCTGCGCTTGTGGTCCGGCGCGGGCCACGACGCGAAGTATGCCGCTGATGGCGGTCCCGCGGGGATGATCTTCGTGCGCAGCCGGGGCGGTCTCAGCCACTGCGAAGAGGAGATGAGCGAGGACGACGACATCGCCGCCGGCGTGGCAACATTGCTGGAAACGGTCTTGCGGCTGGACACAGCGTTGTCGTCAAACGATTGACGGCCTGCCCCGATGTGTACGGACCGGTCGCGTGTGTTGGCCTTCTGAGGCGTGATTATTGAGATGCTGTGACGTCAGGGAGCTCATCAGGGGCTTCCGAACGTGAGAGAGACAGTTGGTGATGTCATGACCAGCGACCACAACCCGCCGGAGTTCCGCAGCGAAATCGAGCACGGCCACAATGACTACACCGCCGAGGAGTTGCTCGAACAGAGCCAAATGAACGCCCAGGCGCTACTGCTTGGCGTGTTCGATGCCATCCACGATGACCAGGAGGTGCTGCGTCGCGTGACCGATGGTCTCGCCGCGACCTTCCTTCGCGGGTGGGATGCCGAGCGTGATTGGGAGCCGGTCGAGATCCTCGATGCCCTGCTGACCAATTTCCGGTCGCTTGGCGGCGACATCGACAGGTATGCCCCGGACGATGCCAGCCCAAGCGCGGAGGTGGTTGATCTCCCGGATGCGGACCTCGTCGCGCAACTGGGTGTATCGGCGATCGCGTTTCGTCCGATGCTGCTTGTGTGCCAGCGGCTGGTCGAACAGCTGGGCAGCGAGCTGGAGTGGAGTCACGACGCGGCATCGGGCCGCATCCGGCTCCAGGTCAATCGTCCGGCATGACGGCGTGGATCGGGCGGGCGCGGCTGACGCTCTACATCGAAGGCGCACGCTCGCTCAAGGACAAGCGAGCCGAGGTGAAGTCGCTGATCCACCGGCTGCAGAACCGGTTCAACGCGGCAGTCGCGGAGATCGAGGATCTGGACGACATGCGGGTGGCGACCATCGGTATCGTGGTGGTCTCGACGTCGGCACCGCATGCCGATCGGATGCTGGCGACGATCCTGACCGCGGCGGAGGGCATGCTGGACATGGCGGTGCCGGGCGAGGTTGACACGGAGCTGATCCCATTCGATGGGTAGCCACGCGGCACGACTCCAAGGCCCGACACCTGGTAACCGGCTCATCCGTTGCCAGCGCACCAAACACAGACCAACGCATCCCCTGTCATTCTGACGCCGACGAGGCGCGCCAGCGCCGACCGGCGGAAGAATCCCCCGGATATTCCGCCTGCATGGCGAGAATATCCGGTCCGGGCTCTTGTTTCGTTGATGCTCACACGTGTGATTCCCAGGCACGACGAAGCGACGGACCGGTTGCCCTGCCGCTTCGCGCTGGGCTAACCGGGGGATTCTTCGACACGGCTGCGGCGCCGATGGCGCCTTGCCGGCCGGGAATGACATGTATTTCACTGGCGGGCGGGGATCGTTCCCTGAGGAGGATGTCGAACCCGCCCACGGCGGGGCGCGTCTACGTGTTTGGGGGCGTATCGCCGTCTGCTGGAATCGGAACTCGCCGCGTCAGGGCGATTCCGGTATCACAGAACCCGTCCTGCTACCCCACCGAGGTGTCCTCCTCCGTCTGTGGTGTCGCGACTGGCGTTGCGGCGTCTGACCGGCCGGGGAGATCGGGCCGGTAGCGTACGACATCCTGCATGCCGTCGTCAGTCACCAGCAGCTCGCCATCCGGCGATACCGTAATTCCGGTTGGCTGCTCGAACGGCCGGTCGATCGGCCCGGTAGTGGTCATGACAATGGCGTTCGACGCGGGGTCGTATACATCCACCACACCCATGCTCGGATTCGTGAGGTAGACCAGTTCATCGGGACCGACCGCGACGTAGTTCACCAGCTGTTCCTGCGCGGACCACGACGGAATCGGAACCTGTCCAACCGGGGTGCCATCCCGCTCGAAGATGCTGACACGGCCATTGCCCGAGTCGGCAACATACACGCGGCCCTCTTCCGAAACCGCGATACCCACCGGCTCGATCAGCTTTCCGGGCTCAGTGCCGTACCCGCCGAAGGCGCGCAGGAATGTGCCGTCGCTGGCGAAGACCTGGACGCGCTCGTTGCCGGTGTCGGTGACAAAGATCTCGCCGTCGTGGATGGCGACATCGCGCGGACCGAAGAAACGTCCGGTGTCGACTGTCGGGTCCGGGTTGTCGTCGAGGTCGACCTGCCCGCCGCGCTGACCGATCTCGCGGACGAACTTGCCGCTGCGATCGATCGCGACGATGCGATGGTTCCACGTGTCGGCGACATACACGATGTCGTCCTCACTCACTGCCAGGCCGGTCGGGCCGATGGAGAAGGCGGACGCGAAGGCGAGGTTGGGGTCGGTTTCGGCGTTCCAGACCCCGATGAACTCGCCGTCACCGGTGAAGCGCTCGATACGCAGGTTGACGCTGTTGACCACATAGATCACATCTCCATCGGTGGTGGCGCCAATGCCGATCGGGGTGTCGAACTGCCCGAGGGCGGAACCGCGCCCCGGCGAATCGTCCAGGTTGAACGGCCCCATCGCCGGGTTGATCTGGTTGCTCAACTCCGGTGTGTAGCCGATGGAAACCTGCTGGGCTGGCGGTTCGGCGACCGTTTCCCGGAAGAGGAGGAAGCGGATACCGTCGTACCACTTCGCGGGTGTCGTGATGTACGACAGGATGTTGCGGGTCTCCAGACCCTCGTATGCCGGCGGGACCCGGTTGAACTGCACGCGACTGTGCACGATGAACCCGGTTTCGGCCATCGCCTCGCTGGTCGGCGCGATCACCACATCCGATCCGGACCAGCCGGCCGCCGAGCTGACATTGACGTCCGGGAAATCGCGGAAGTACCACCGGTAAGGGTCCTGCAGGTCCGGCGAGACCGAGATGGTGAGCCCGAAGCGTGCGGTCGGATCGGCAAGGGTGGGTTCGCCGACGGACAGGTCGCGGGAGAGCCGGGTCACCTGGTCGACGAAGGCGATCACGCCGCGGGTGCTGGTTTCCTGGGCGAGCGGCTCGCTGCCGCCGTCGCTGCGGTCCCACCCGAGCATCGATGCGCTGCGGATACCGTAGAGACCAAGAATGAGGGCCAGGATCAGCAGGGCGGACCAGCCAACACGGCTGCCACGCCCCTCGCCGCCCATCGCGCGGCCGAGCAGCAGCGAGAATGGAAGAATGGCCAGCAGCAGGATGATGACAATCTCCATCATCGCCGCCGTGCCGCTGGGTTGACCGGGGTCGTTGCTGCGCGCCACGACCATGAGGATCGCGATGACGCCGATCACGATCGCCAGCACGGCGGTCGGGAGCAGGCTGGTCGTCGAGGAGAGCAGCCGGAACTGCTCGATACGGTCGATGATGTAACCGAGTCCGATACCCGCCGTGAGCGCCAGCGGCAGGGCAATCAGCGACAGCTGATCTGGTTCGCGCCCGGATGAGAGACTCTGGAACACCAGGGCGGAGCCGAACCAGATGGCGAGGGTCGAGGCCCGGAGCACCGAGGTGCCACGCCGCGCCGGGGTGATTGGCGACCCCAGCAGCGCGACGATCATGAGCGCCACGGCGACCAGCTCGTACAGCAGTGTCATCCAGAAGAAGAACTGCGCCGGCGTGGTGGTTGGCCGCGTGCCGACGATGCGCCCCCACTCCTGGATCGTGTCGAGCACCCCACCGATGGCGTCGATATCGGAAAACAGGCGTGTGAAGACGATCAGGAGCGTTGCCAGCAATACCGCCAGCACGACGAGCATGGCGCCAGGGGTTCGCAGCAGCCGTCGCGCACCGACACCGAGGGCATCGGGATGTGTCTGCGAGGACGACGCCACGATGGAGATGACGATGGCGATGATACCGGTGAGCAGGGCGGAGATCCCGTTCGGGCCGGAGGCGACCATGCCCCCAAGCGCGAGCCCAGCCACCGCCGCCCACACGAGGAGCCGGTTGTCCGAATGCGTCACCCCGGCTCGCGCGACGGCGACGATGAGCAGCATGGTGAAGAACGCGATGAAGATGGCTGGATCGACGGTGCGCGAGAAGTAGACGAGGGTCGGCGACAGGCCGAGCGTGATGAGCAGGCCGATCCTGGTGCTCGGGCGGATCACCGGACCGAGCAGGAAGACCAGCGCGAGGATGCCGATTCCGGCGGCGACTGGCGCGAGACGTGCCGTGACATCGGTCGCACCGCCGACGAAGAAGGCGAAAGCGTTGGCCATCTGCACCGCTGGATTGATATCGGGCACGCCGGATGGGCCGTACGCGCCCTCGCCGGTGAAGACCGACCACCCCTGGAACGCGAAGCGTCCCTCGTCGGGCGTCAGCGCGTAGGCATCGAGGTTGATCAGGCGGATCAGCACGCCGGCAAGGAGGGCGAAACCCGCCCACAACCCCCACCATGTGATGCCCCCCGATACCAAACGCCGATCAAGGAGCGAGGCGCGCTCAGCGCCCGCCTGACCGTCGATGTCGTACCGCCTCGTCTCCTGAGCCTGCCGGCCCGGTATCTGGTCCTCAGTCTTCACGCAGCCTCCACCTGTCTGTTTTCGTTCCCGGTTCGCGTCAATTGCTCGCTCGCCGCCCTGCTGGCGACCGGGCGGATACCATGACGGAACCCGCCGCGTCGGAAAGACCTGGAATACGGCCGGATTCGGCGTCGATCGAAGGCGCCTCCACCCCTGCCCAACATCGGGTCAACTGCTACGTTCCGTAGCGGACCTCGTTGTAGTAGGGGAGGGCATCCTCGTTGATGTACACCATGAAGCGGTATTCGGACATCCGCCCCGGCAGCTCGCGATACATCAGCAATCGCCACACTTTTTGCTGCTGGTCGGCGTCACCGAGCGACGCGATGCTCGACCCGATCGACTTCAGTACCGCCACGACACCCGTATCCTGGTCCGCCGACTTCCATGCCGAGCGGCCCATCGGGATTTCCGGCGCGATGGCGAAGTTGCGGTAGACCAGCGCTTCCGGCTCGTGCCAGCGGAACACATATTCCTGCGAGACGTATCCGGGTATCTGGCTGGGCAGCTGGCCGCAGTCGTTGAACGATGACGGCACCCCGATGATGAACATGGGCAGGTCGGTCGAGCCCTGCGGCAGGCTGGGCATGAACCGGTGGTTCGGCATGTCCTTGAAGTACCACTCCAGCGGCCAGTTTGTGCAGTTGTCGTTACTGACGGTGATGGTGTCATCGCCCAGGTAGAGTTCCGATGT
>JAUIGA010000154.1 GCA_030430125.1 Chloroflexia bacterium
GGGATACATCTCGGGGTGCGTGGCTACTGCAGATCCCGGATACGCAGCCAGACTCGATAACGGTGTACGACTCAGTGCCAACCGGGTTGGTTTGCCAGTTGTATGCCGAGCAGCTCCAGTTCGAGGGCCGAAATGGCACCGTGTGGAGAAACGACCTCCTCTCCACACGTGTTCACGCCGTGGCGCGGTCCTTTGGTGGCATTGTGTTCCCTGGATTCGCACGTCTTTAGAATGATCTGTCCCATCCATTGACCGACGTGATGGTGGTGCGGCGGGCTGGGTCCGGCGGCAATCGGGGAGGAGTTTCACCTGGGCATGAAGAATGGCTGAAGGTGATGCACGGTCGACCGTGACCGTGGCGCCGGACAGGCCGGCACACGAGCGAATACTCATCCTCCTGTTCGATGCGGCGGTGCTGATCGGGATCGTCGCGGTGCTTTGGTATGCCCGGCACGCCCTCGCGCCGTATCTGCTCGGGTTGTTCGCCGTGTACCTGGTGTTGCCGGTCGTGCGCTGGCTCGAGAGTCACATGCCGATCGTCTGGCTCGGTCCGCGGTTCGCTCGGCCGGTTGCCGCAATCACCACAACGGCGGGCACGATCATACTCGCGCTCATTCTCATCGGGGTGCTGTTCAAGCCGATCGTGGACCAGACAACCGATGTCCTCCAGAATCTGGGGATCTACTGGGAGACGATTCTGGCGGACAATGATTCCGCCCGCGAAGCGTATCAAACGATCGTACCTGAGGAGATTCGCACCTGGATCAACGGCAACAGTGGACGGATCGGGCAGGCGCTGCTCGATGGCACGGATGCGTTCGTCGCTTGGCTGTTCAATGCCAGCGGTTCGCTGGTCAGTGTGGGCATGGCTATCGTCTCGGTTCCGTTGTTCGTGGTGTACTACCTCATCGGCGAGCCACAAACGGCAGCCAATCTCAAGCGCCAGCTTCCGCGCGGTTGGGCGGCGGAGCTCCTTGCGCTGTTTCGCATCGTCGACCGTGTGCTTGGCGCAACCGCGCGGGGAGTCATCATCGAATCCTCGGTGGTAGGAGTCATAACGGGACTTGGATATTGGGCAATCGGTGTCGAGGTGGCTCTACCGCTGGCGGTCATCGCGTTCGCAGGTGAGATCGTCCCAATTATCGGTCCCTGGATCGCATTCATGGTCTCGTTCCCGGTCGTGCTGGCGACGCAACCGGAACTGACCATTCCCGCCATCGGTGTGTTCCTGCTGATCCAGGCGGTCGAGGGCTGGCTCTTGGCACCGCGCATCCAGGGGGGCTCGGTGGAGTTCACCCCGGCCGGCACCCTCGTGATCCTCGCCATCGGCGGTACGCTTGCCGGGGCTCTGGGGGTGGTGTTTGCATTGCCGGCGGCAGCGATCATCCGGTCAGTGTTGGCCTATGCATCGTATCGGATGCAGGGGCACGCTCCGGACGATGCCGTCGCGCAATTGCGACAGTTCCGGCAGGAGTTGGCCACGGAGAAGCCTCCGCCCGCATCCGCCTGAGGCTGAAAGGAGCCGGACGATTGCCAGTCGGCTTCACCCCTGTTGGACTGTCAGGATCGCGGCGACGAGAAAGCCGAACACCGTGAGCAGGCCGACCGTCTTGCCTCCATGCTTGAATGCCTCGGGCATCATGGAGTTAGCAAGCATCGTCAGCACGGCACCGGCGGCGAACGCCTCGGACATGAACCCCTGGTCCGGCACCCGGTCGGCGAGCAAGTATCCGCTCGCAGCTACCACGCCACTCGCGGCCGTGAGCGCCAGCCACATCTTGAGCACGTCCCGGGACCGCGTCCCCACCGCCTCCAGGCTCAGCGTCCCGGCAATCCCCTGGGGAATGTTGGAGACGAAGATGGCGGCGACGAATGCAAGTGAGATTTCGCCACCGAGCGACAGGCTGATTCCAAGGACGAACGACTCGGGAATACCGTCGAGCAGTGCGCCGATGAACATGGCCGCACCGGAGCCCTCCTTCGGTGTGCCGATGCTCTGCCGGTCGGCACCCCCTTTGCTGTCCGCCCACCGGTCGGCAAAGAAGTAGACGAGCGCGCCCGCCAGGAATGCGATGGCAATTTCGACGCCCTGTTCGACGATGGACGTGGGAATGAGGTCGTAGGCGATGGCGCTGATCATCGCCCCCGCCCCGAAGCCCATGATCTGGCCAATGAGACGCGAGTTGCCTGCCAGCCTTGGAGCCAGTGCCTGCCCGATGAGCAGCGAACCTGACGAAAAGACACCCCAGAAGAGTGCGGTCCAGATACTCACAATCACCTCCCTGTGCGGCGCCATCGACGGTCACCGGTGCCCGACTGTGGCTGGCAATGCCTGCAATCGAGTCTATTCGGTCTCTTATTGCGTATTGGCATCATACACCGTTGTGGCTGGACTTCACCGGAAGGCAACGGAGCGGGGAAATCCGACTGGCGTGATAACTAGGCGAAGAGTATCTTTCGGATATCAACGTCGCAGTTTGGTCGGGGGTTGGGCAAGGAGGCTTTCGTGTCGGCATCTGATGCTATATGGGGACTATCGATGGTTGCGGCCGGGATGTTCATCTCGGTGTATGGAAACCGGCTGTTTCGGTTCGCCCTGGCGGCAATGGGGTTCGGGCTTGGGTTCCTGGCCGCAATGAGTCTCTTCGAGGATCAGGAAGATATCACTCGTGTCCTGATCGCGCTGGCGGCCGGCGGGGTGGTTGCGTTCCTGCTGTTCTCGCTGGTGAAGTTCAGTCTCTATATCGCCGGCGGCATCCTCGGCCTGGTCGCAGGGTTGGTGGTCGTGGGGGTCATTGGAATCTTCGGCCCTGATCTTGATGGCGTCGTTGGCGCGGTGATCGCCGCGGCCGGTACCGGGCTCGGAGCCTTTTTCGGTCGCCGGCTTGGAAGCATGGTTGTCCTGCTGGCTTCAGCAGCGGGTGGCGCCTTCCTGATCATCAACGGTCTGGAAGTGTTGTTCAATTCCCGCTTCGACGTCGATACCGCCGATCCCACGGCGGTTGTCTCCCAGAAGCTCACGCTCGTGGTCTTTGCGATTCTCTTCGGGCTCAGCGCCCTGAGCCAGTACGACTACCGTCGGTTCCGGCAACGGGTGCTTCACTAGCCGAGAGCCTGGGGAAAACGTCAACGAGAGCGGTAACAGCCGGCGAGTCGTCCTGGTCGGGATGTACCTGATGCCCTTCGCCGGCATCGCGTTCGTCTGGTTTATCGTCTCGCTGCGGACCTGGATCAGCGCCAGCTCGCCGCGACAAAACGTGTTGTTCTCCAACCTGCAGTTGGTGAGCGGGGTCATCTTCACGGCGCTGTTTTTCGCATCGGCGGCAGCAACATCCATCACCGCCGCAAGTGTGCAATATGCGGATTCCACTATCGATCCCATAGTCGCGCGCCAGTTCCCGCAATATGGGAGTGTACTCGTGCTGGTTTTCGCGGTTCGCATGGCCGCGCTGTTTGTGTTCGCCACAACGAACATGGGTCGTGTCTCGGGGATCATGCCGAAATGGCTCATCTACCTGGGGTATGCCGTCGGCGTATTCCTGTTGCTCAGCGTGAGCTTCACCAGCCTGCTGGTCAACGTCTTTCCCATGTGGGTGCTGGTTCTATGCGCCTACCTGATCTACCGGGCGCGCCAGGTACCGGTTGACCTGACGTTGACCGAGCGAGAACGGGGGAGGTCGCTTGCAGGGTGACCGAAGATGCGTGGTCAGACAGGGCGGTCCCCATGCGGAAATCGCGGTGCCTCCATGGCCGGTGGGTCGCCTTGCCGCGGATCGCCAATGGTGACACGGGCGCCAATATGCTGATATGATGCGACGATCGTGACGGCTGATGATCGGTGAAGGCGGGTATCGACGACACCGTGAAAGGGGTGAGGCAGGCGTTTCGGAGAGGACACCTTGCGGGCAGTTTCCGATCGAGGGAGGGCATTCGATGCGACAGTATGAACTTCAGAGTATCTCCGTGTGGCGCATTGCAGTTGTTGTTGTGATGGCTGCCGCACTCGCCGGTGGCCTTGTCCTTGGTGCGGCGTCGCAAGCCGTGGCCCAGGATGGTCCCACCTTTACGACCCAGGCCAGATTTCTGCATGCCGATACCGACGGGGGCGAGTACGAGGTCCATATCAACGGTGACGAGGTGCTCGACGAGTTCTCCTACGGCGACGAGAGCGACTGGATCGACCTGGATCCGGGTACGGTGCGACTGACGATCACGGCGGACCGCATCGGGTTCAACTATGTGGTATTCGACGCCGTCTATCCGGTGGCGGCGGGCAACTCGTTCAACGTCATCATCTCGGACGCGCTGGTGATCGGTTCCGCGATCGATGGCTCCGACATTCGTGAGGGTGACGGTCGGGTCAAGGTGGTGCATGCGTCTGCCGACACGCCAGCTGTGGATATTGTCGTGTCCGGGTCGGACGACGCGCTGGCGACCGAGCTCGGCTATGGACGGTCGTCGGAATACGTCGACGTTCCAGCCGGAAGCTACGACCTCGACCTGCTGGTTAGCGATTCCGGCGAGGTTGCCCTGTCTGTCCCGGGGCTCACCATCGACCCGGGAATGGTGTACGACCTGGTGATCATGGGGACCGCCGGCAACGACGATCATCCGCTAACGGTTGCGCCGCTGGCGACCAGCGCCGGAGGTGACGACATGGCGACTCCTGCGTCCTGACGCAGCAGGCTGGAGTCTCAGGCGATGCCCGGTCCGTCACGACCGGGCATCGCGGTCTGCAAGACAGGAGACTCGTCTCGGTGCTGACTCAGGCTCACTGCTGACGTCTGCGGCGTGCAAATGCCGAATCAATGAATGCACCTGACTTCCCAGTGTGGCATTGCCGACCGGTCGCGTGCAGAAGGACGGTGGAAAACCAATTCAACCGGGCCGGGTTGACGCAACGAAACGTCGGTGCGAAAGTCAGATTGTTCGCAGTTGCAAGACGGGAGGAGAGCACATGGGTCAGGCCATAGGGGATATCCTGGCGCCGGCAGTTGGCGTCGCCGTGAGTCCGATGCCGATCGTGGCGGTTATCCTGATGCTGTTCACGGCGCGGGCGCGGGCCAACAGCACCGCGTTCGCCGCGGGCTGGGTGGTTGGACTCCTGGTGGTGGTTGGCATCGTCTTGCTGGTGGCCGATCCCGCAGGTGTGACCGGCGACGAAGATGAGACATCAACTGGCGGCGCGATCCTGCACCTTGCGCTTGGTGCTGGGCTCCTGTTTTTGGCCGCCCAGCAGTGGAAAAAGCGACCGACCGGCGACGCCGAGCCTCCCACGCCCAAATGGATGCAGTCGATAGACGGGTTTACACCCGTGATGGCCTTTGGATTCGGCGCATTCATGTCGGGACTGAACCCCAAGAACCTCCTGTTCGATATCGCCGCGGGCAGCTCGATCGCGCAGGCGAATCTGTCTTCCACTAGCGCAATATTGGTGATGTTGATCTACACGGTCATCGCCAGCGCCGTCATCGTCGGCATCGTTGCGTGGGCGTTGCTTGCCGGAAGCGGCGCCGAGGCGAAATTGACCGCAATGAAGGGTTGGCTCACCACGCACAACGCCGAGGTCATGATGGTTCTGCTGGGCATTCTTGGCGTATCCCAGATTGGCACCGGAATTGGGATGTTCTAGCGTGGATCGATCGCCAAGGTGCGAATGCGCGTCACCACGCCTCGGTCGGATGGCAGGAGACCAGCTACGCGCTCAGCGCACCGAGCAAGCAGTCCGCGGTGGCAGGCATCTGGGGGCAGGTTTGACTCGCCCAGATCGAACCTTGCCCACCAAATCCGCGTCCGAACTACTCCTTTGGGTGGATGCTGCTACGCCTGATCGCTCCGCATCATGGCATCAACGACACGGTAGCCTCGTCCAGCTACGGCATTCCGCCGTTGATCATCAGGTGTACGACCGGGAATTTGCTGTCAAGTTTGTTCGGAATGCGTGCCACCACGTCGGTGAACATGTGGCAGTTGGGCATGGCGCGGGGTCTTCGAGCTGCCGGCGAAGCCAACCCGCAACTCGTGGGTGAGGAGATTGAATGGCAGCCACGCAACAGCAGCAATCGCACTGGATCGAGCGGTACCTGCCCATCGTGCAGTGGGGTCGAACATACGACAGGTCGTGGCTGCGGGGAGACGTGATTGCCGGGATCACCATCGCGGCGTTTGCGATCCCCGAGAACATGGCCTATGCCTCGCTGGCCGGTCTCGGTCCGGAAATCGGCATCTACGCCAGCATCGCCGCGATGTTCGCCTACACACTGTTTGGTACGTCGAAGCAGATGGCTGTCGGCGTCACGTCGGCCCTGTCCATCATGGTGGCGGGGACGCTGGGAACCCTGGCGCTCGCTGATGCGGACGACTATCTCGCCGCAGCCGGGTTTGTCGCGATTGCCGCCGGGGTCATTGCCATCCTCGCGGGCGTGTTCAGGCTTGGGTTCGTCGTCAACTTCATCTCGGAGTCGGTGCTCAAGGGGTTCTCGGCCGGTGCAGCGCTGTTCATCGCCTCCAGTCAGATCGCCAAGCTGTTTGGCATCGAAGGTGTCGACGGAAACTTCTTCGAGCGTATCTGGAACGTGATCCGGAATCTCGGCGAAACAAGCGGTTGGACCCTCGCGCTGGGGTTGGCAAGCCTGGCACTTCTGGTCGGCATGGAGCGGTTTATCCCCAAACTGCCCGCAGCGCTGATCGTCGTGGTGCTCGCCATCGTCGTGATGTGGCTGTCCGACCTCGACGAGCGGGGCGTTGCGATCACCGGCGAAATACCGCAGGGGCTGCCGGTGCCAACGATACCGTGGGTGGATGCGTCGCTGATCCCGGCATTGACGAGCCTGGCGTTCGGTTGCTTCCTCCTCTCGTATGTCGAAGGGATCGGCGTGGCGCGGACATTTGCGGCACGCTACAAGTACCCGATCGACGCAAATCAGGAGCTCATTGCCAATGGCGCGATGAATCTCGTCTCCGGGGTGTTTCGAGGCTACGTTACAGGCGGCAGTATGTCCCGGTCGGCGGTGAATGACGAGGCTGGCGCCAAGACGCCCCTGGTTGGGGCGGTCGCCGCGGCGATCATGGTGGTGGTGCTGTTGTTCCTGACCGGGCCATTCAAGTACCTGCCGGAAACGACGCTGGCTGCAGTGGTCCTTGTCGCCGTTCGAGGACTGATCGACGTTCCGGCACTGCGACGCCTGTACGACGTGAGCAAGGGCGAGTTTCTGGCGGCCATGGGCGCCTTTGCCGGTGTGTTGGTCTTCGGCATGCTCGAAGGTATCATCATCGGCGTCCTTGTCTCCTTCCTCACGCTGCTTCGACGCGCGGCGAGCCCCCACACAACCGAGCTTGGGTACGTGCCGGAAGGCGATGTGTTCGTTGGGCTTGAAACGCACGCGGAGTCGACGAGGATTCCTGGTGTCCTTCTGTTCCGCGCCGATGCCGGGCTGTTCTATGCCAACGCTCCGGTGGTGAAGGATCGGCTGATGGCGCTGATCGACGCGAGCGAGACCCCGATCGAGATGGTTGTCTTCGACCTGGCCGCGACGCCGACGATCGATCTGGGTGCCGCCGAGGTGCTCGAAGAACTTCGGGAAGACCTGGATGCTCGTGGAATCAAGCTCCGGCTGTTCTCGGCGTACCAGGGTGTGAGGGAAATGATCCGCAAGGCCGGTCACAAGGAGCTCGTCCTGGACATCGACCTGGATACCTCCCCGAGAGAGATGATCGAGAGATGGAAAGCGCGTGGCGATGGGGGCGCCAGCGGGACATCGCCCACGAACGGCGCGACTCGTGATGACGCCTAGCGTTTGCGGGTTCTGGTGTCG
>JAUIGA010000155.1 GCA_030430125.1 Chloroflexia bacterium
GTTCGCGCCGTTCCTGCCCTACGTCACCGAGGAGGTGTGGTCGTGGTGCCACGACGGCGACGGCTCCGTGGCCGGCTTCGGCACCGGCTCGATCCACCGGGCGTCGTGGCCCACCTCGGGGCCGCTGCGCGCCGTCGTGGGCGACGCCACCGGCGCCGACGGGGTCCCCTCGCCGCTGGCCGTCGCCGCCGACGTCCTGGGCCGCATCCGCAAGGCCAAGTCCGACGCCAAGGTGTCGATGCGCACCGAGGTGGCGTCGGTGACCGTGACCGACACCGGCGACCGCCTGCGAGCGCTCATCGACGCCGGTCCTGCCGCAGCGACCTCGACCTTCACTGCGCTCGACCCGTCGACGTACACCGACACCGACGTCCACCGCGACACCGATCCTGGAACCCACCGCCACACCGTCACCGACACCGGAACCTACCGCCACGCCGACGACTCCTCCGCAGCCAACCGCAACCCCCACCGGCACGCCCACGCCGACACCGCGCCCAACCCCGACACCGCAGGTGTTCCAGCCTCCCGCCGTCGTGCCGACCCTGCCGCCGGAGGCGCCGCCACCCGCGGCCGCGACCTCCGCCGCACCCATCGGCTGCAGCGGCGATCCCGGCCCGATCAGCGACGACGATCTGCCGCGGAACCTGCCGTCATCGCTCCAGTACGGCGGCACCGGCTACCGGTTTGCCGAATCTGCGCCGGTCGAGACGCTCGGCGAGCTGACCCGCGTCGGCTGCGTCGGCCCGTTCGACGCGTTCACCAGCGATGAATCCGGCGTGCTCTACCTCACCCTCCCGTCCGTCGCCGACACCGCCTTCCGCTTCGAGGCGACGTCGTCGTTCTCGGTCGCCTTCGAGGTCACGGCCGACCCGCGCGTGCTTGTGCTGCAGGGCGAGGGGGACCAGCCGGACATTCGCTACACCGCCGCCGATCCCCTGGTACGGTCGGTCTACTCCAGCGTCACCCTCATCCTCTATGTCGCCGACGCGGAGGAGACGGAACCCGACCGCGTCCTCGGATACGCCGTCGACCACGACGTCTTCGGCCTCTACCTGTCGGAGGGCGAGGGCGAATCCACGTCCGAGGCGGTCCAGGCGCAGGCGGAGGCCCTGGGCTTCCACCCGACCCTGACGATCGGCTCCCAGCCGCAGACCTTTGTACTCGTTTCGCTGTGGCAGCCGTTCGGGACGACCACCAACGGCTGGGTGACGCTCTACGGTCCGGAAGGCGACCCCACACCGGACCAGCTCGTCGGACTCGATCCGCGCCGCCTCGACTTGCTGGTCTTCGATCGGCAGGGGTAGCAACTCGCCGGCGGCGTCTCTCTCCATACCGACGGCGATCTGTCCGTGGCAAGCGACAGAGAGGCGGCCCGGGTCAAGGACGCGATCATTGCTGGCGCGGTGGGGCTGTGGACTGTCTCCCAACAAACGAGCACTCAACCAGGTGGTCCGTCGGCTCGAAATCCTCATCCGAGTCGTGTGTGCTGCAGAGTTGGGCCGCTGCCATGCGACCCATCTCGTAGAACGGAAGCGCCACCGTCGAAAGCGCGGGCCTCAGGTACATCGATAGCAACCGCTGGTCATCGAAACCGACGATGGAAATATCGTCAGGAATGCACTTGCCGAGATCCCTGGCGGCATCGTACGCGCCCATGGCCATGCGGTCAGTACCGCAGAACAGAGCGGTAGGAGGATCGGCAAGCGTCAGCAACTCCCGCGCGAGCCGGTAGCCGTCATCCGCGTTGGCGTTGCCGTTCCGAACCAGGTTCGCATCGAACGCCACGTCGGCCTGATTGAGGGCTCGCCAGTATCCTTCCAGCCGGCCTTCGGATGCCAGCTTGACCTGGTCTGGCCCAATGTTGATGAACCCAATGCGCCGATGTCCGGCCTGAACAAGCGCGTCAGTGGCCGAGAAGCCCCCGCCGACCTCGTCGGGCCGGACACTGGCGAAGCCGTCTTCGCTGCTGTAGCAATCGAGCAGTACAGCCGGGACCTCTCGCAGATTTTCTGGTGGTGCCACCTCGTGGTGTGCCATGGAGGCATAGATCACGCCGTTGACCCGGCGCTCGAGCAGCTCTTCGATAGCGGCTCGCTCGATCACGGGATCTCCACCGGTGTTGACGATGATCATCAGGTGTCCACGATCCCAGGCACCATCCTGCGCACCGCGAATCATGTCGCCAGCAAATGGCGAAGATGCCAGGACGTCAGTGACGAACCCGATGCTTCGCGACGAGCTGGTCCGCAGCATCTTCGCCGCGGCATTCGGCCGGTATCGCAACCGCCTGACGGCTTCCCAGACGCGATGCCGGGTCTCTTCGGAAATGCTGGGCCCTTCAACGTGGTTGATCACGAAGGACACCGTAGTTTGCGAGACACCAGCGAGCTCGGCGACATCCTTCATTGTGGCGTGCCGCTTCCGTTTTTCCCGCGATGATCTCGGTCCATCCATCATGGTTGATGCCCTCTCCGAGTCGACCGGCTCAACTGCGAGCCAATAGTTGGCGCACCTTGGGCATGAAGCAGACCTCGCTCACACCAGCGCGAATTCACTCCGGGGTTGACAACCCGCATGACCATGATAGTCTACCAGTAATAGCATTTACTAAATCGCTTTACTTCCTCGCGTTCGCGGTAGCGCGAGGATCGTCCAGATGGAGCTGCGAAGCCCCACCAGGGGCCAACTGTCCTCCACCTGCGAGAGCGAGGCGGTAGCACGGATGCTGGAAGATCGCGGTCGGTACGAGGAGGACAACGATGAGTACACGCGAGCGTCGCTTCAATCGACGGAAGTTCGTCTTTACCGCGTCGGTCGGTGCCGCGGCGGCATCCGCAGCCGTTGGCGCAACGGGACCTGCGTCTGCGACCGGCGTAGCCAGGCGAGAGCACTACGCCTTCATGCAGGATGACCAGACGCTGCGGATAGCCCTCAATGGCGCACAGGTCGGAGAGGCCGATGAGGCACTTGCCGCCGGCTTCGAGGAGCAGTTTCCTGGGTCGCAGATCGAGTTCATCCCCCTCCAGGGAACGGACTGGAACGACTACTTCGCCAAACTCCTCACCCTGATCGCGTCCGGCACGGTGCCCGATCTCACCACGGTTGCCACCGAAGGTACGCAGCTGTTCGCGGGTCAGGGGCTGGGCACTCCGCTCGACGACTATGTGAACCAGGACAAGGAAACCCTGCAGGAGTACTTCGCGGACGTTCATCCCTCGCTCGTCGAGGCGATGATGTACGAAGGCAGCCTCTACCAGCTCCCGTTCGACTGGAATGCCGCCAACATGTACTTCAACCTGACCGCCCTCGGGGAGGCTGGCATGGAAATGCCGGCCGAAGACTGGACCAAGGACGACTTCTATGACCTTGCCGTGGCGCTCTCAGGCGAGGGTGGAGGGCCGCCGTTCGGATACGGTTGGGTGAATCGTCTGTGGGGAGGCTGGATGCCGTGGATCTTCGTCAATGGCAGCAACCTGCTCACGGAGGAGCGCGCACCGGGCGGAGAGTGGCTCTGGGACAGTTTCTACAGTGACAACAAAGCCGCCGCTGGGCGTGGCGGGGGCTGGCGGTGGCCAGAACCTCAGGCGAACGTTGCGGCCAATGTCGAAGCCCTTGACTTCATGCTTCAACTGCTCAGCGAAGGTGTAACGCCGACGGCCGAAGTGGGCGGTGGCGAATTGCTGCAGGGGTTCTTCACCAGCGGTGATGTCCGCCTGACTCCGGCGGGTGGCTTTTGGGCTGGCGGCCTGCACAACGCCGGCATGGCGCCAGACACGTTCGACGTTCAGTACTTCCCGCAGTGGAAGAGCCAGCGCCATCAATTCGGCACTGCCGGCATGGTGATGATCCAGGACGGACAGAACAAGGATCTCGCCTGGGAGTACATGAAGTACCACGTCAGCAAATCGACCATGGAGCTGTTCTTCGCGGACAATCCCACGACGCCAGCTCGCCGCTCGATGATGACCGAGGAGCAGTACGCGACGACCGGGCCCAGCAACTGGGAAGTCTTCTACGGCACCCTCGACAAGTTCCCGGAAACGGCACCCATCCCCGCTCCGCCGCAATCCAATGAGATGACAGCCATTTTCATGAGCCACACGAGTCAGGCCATGAGTGGCCAGGTCGGCGCGCAGACCGCGCTCGACAACATGCAGCGCGATCTCGAAGAGCTCTTCAGCTCTTAGCCGAGACCAGACACCTGTCCCCGGATCCGGTGCGCACGAGCCCATCGGGTCCCGGGGCAGATCGATGTGCCTGACGCCCAGGAGCGCCACCAATGATCGAGGCAACATCACCGGCAGTTCAGCGGCCTGGCTTGCTTGGACGACTCACCGAACCCACCCTCAGCGGCATGGCACGCCGGCGCGCATTGATGGGGTACCTGTTCATCCTGCCAACCTTGCTGGCAATCATCCTGTTCACAGCTGGTCCGGTTGTCGCGTCGTTTGGCCTGAGTTTCTTCCAATGGAACGTGATCGATCCTCCGGTGTTTGTGGGGCTCGACAACTTCCAGCGCCTGGCACAGGACGAGCGCGCGTTGACCAGCTTCGTCACGACCGGAAAGTTCGTGGTCCTGGCGGTGGGGCTGCAGATCATCTTCTCGCTGCTGATGGCACTGGGCGTGCAGAGTCTGCAGTCCAGAGGGCTTCGCTCCTTCTTCCGAACCGCATACTTTCTTCCGCTGCTCACCTCCGCGGCATCCATATCCATCGTTCTGGCCTACATGTTCCATCAGAACTTCGGCGTTATCAATTTCTATCTCGGCAAGCTCGGCATCGACCCGATTCCCTGGCTCAACTCGCCGGGCTGGGCACTGATGGCCATAGTCCTCGCCTACGTCTGGCAACAGATCGGCTTCACCTTCATCGTCTTTACCGGCGGATTGACCACGATCCCCAAAGACATCCTGGAAGCGGCCGATCTCGATGGGGCCACCGGTTTGCGACGACTCTGGACGATCACCATTCCACTCCTCAGCCCGACCCTCCTCTTCGTTGGTGTCACGGGAGTCATCTCTGCACTCCAGGTCTTTGCCGAGCCATACGTCATGACCAACGGGGGTCCTGGCGACTCGACGCGGACCGTCGTGATGATCCTCTACGAATCCGCCTTCAGTTTCCTGCAGATCGGCTATGGGTCAGCCATCGCCGTGGTGCTCTTTGCCATCATCCTGCTGGTGACGGCACTCCAGTTCAAGCTGAGCAGCCGCTGGGTGTTCTACCAGTAAGAAGGACCGATTCATGGCCAGCCACACTGCCGTCACCACGCCCCACCGCCAGCGGCGCCGAGTCAACCCGGGCAGGATCGTCACGATCCTCCTGCTGTTCGGTGCCAGCATTTTCATGCTCGCACCGATTCTGTTCACGGTATCGACATCGCTGCGCACCCCGATCGAATCATTCAGGCTGCCGCCAGAATGGATACCGACCGACCCCAGCTGGAGCAACTACCGGGCCGTTTTCGATACAATTCCGCTGGGAACGTACTTCCTCAACAGCACGGTGGTCACGTTGTCGGTCGTGATCGGCCAGATCGTCACGGCAGCCCTGGCAGGTTACGCATTCGCCAGGCTCGAGTTCCCGGCCCGGAACTTCCTCTTCTGGTTGATCCTCGCCACGTTGATGATCCCGCTGCAAGCGACCATCATTCCGGTGTTCGTGCTGATCAGCGAGGTCAACCTTGCGGACACCCTGGCTTCGCTGATACTACCGGCGCTTGCGTCCGCATTCGGAACCTTCCTGATGCGCCAGTACTTCATGCAGATTCCAGACGATTTCGAGAGCGCGGCGCTCCTCGACGGTGCATCGCAGTGGGAAGTGTTCTATTCGATCTATCTCCCCATGGCCAAGGGTGGATTGGCCGTCCTCGCGGTCCTGACCTTCAATGGGTACTGGAACGAGTTTCTCCGCCCGCTGATCTTCCTCACAACCGTCGACCACTTCACCCTGCCCCTCGGTCTCGTGAACCTACAGGGGTATATGGGAACGGGCAGCGTCTCGGTCGTCATGGCTGGCGTGGTCCTGTCACTCCTGCCTGTGCTGGTGATATACGCCATTGGCCAACGCTACCTGGTCGAAGGGCTGATGGTAGGCGGACTGAAGGGGTAGCAATCACTCAGCCAGGTTGACGCTACCGAGACCGTCGCTACGGCACGCCAGCCAGCACGAATCTCCCTGCCGTGCATCGTATATCCAATGAAGGACAAGACCATGCCTGATCGGTCAATTCGCGAAGCCGTGTTGCATCAGGACGTCGAGAGGATCGCCCACAATGAGGATCCGCCCGACCCACAGCGTCCCGCTTTCCACTTCACCGCGCCTCGGAACTGGCTCAATGACCCGAATGGACTCATCCAGTGGGAGGGAACGTATCACCTCTTTTACCAGCACGATCCCGACAGCCCGCTGCACGGGCTCATGCACTGGGGCCACGCCAGAAGTACCGACCTCGTGCACTGGCAACACGAACCGGTGGCAATCGCGCCGACGCGGGACTCGGCCGATGAGGACGGCGTCTTTTCCGGTTGCGCCGTCGACGACAACGGCACGCCGACGGCGATCTACAGCGGCATCCAGGGACCGCATCAAACGATCTGCCTCGCCACCAGCGACGATCACCTCGTCACCTGGCGAAAGGACCCGGGAAATCCCGTCATCGCCAGCACGCCGCCCGGTCTCGACCTGCTGACCACCCCTGACAGGACGGTCCACTATCGCGACCCCAGTGTCTGGCGCTCTGGCGACGAGTGGCGCATGATCGTAGGCTCCGGCATCACCGGTGTCGGCGGCGCCGTGCTGCTCTACCGCTCGACCGACCTTCGAAACTGGGAATATCTGCATCCGATGCTGGTGGGCGACATTGGCCAGCACGATCCAATCTGGACCGGCACAATGTGGGAATGCCCGCAACTGATCCCTTTGGGAGATCGACACATCCTGCTCATCTCCGTCTGGCATGACCGGCAGACGCTCTACACGGCGCACTTCGTCGGCGATCTGCACGATGACGGCAGGTTCACACCCGAGCACGTCGAGATCGTCGATCCCGGCAGCTTCTACGCGCCGCAAACGTTTCAGGATGACGAGGGACGCCGCATCATGATCGGCTGGTTGCGAGAGCAGCGCGATCGCGAAGCTATGGCCGAATCCGGCTGGAACGGTGCGATGTCGATCCCGTGGGTGCTTTCGCTCGGCGACGACAACCGGGTGCGATACACGCCGGCGCCGGAGTTGGAGGCGCTTCGCAGCGACCACCGGCGGTTCAGCGACCTGGCGGTGGCGCCGGGTGAACAAACGATGGTGCCGGACATCGCCGGGGACTGCCTCGAATTGAGCGCGACGATCGAACCTGGCACATCGACATCGTGCGGACTGGTGCTCCGCCGCTCTCCGGATGGCGCCGAGGAAACGCGCATCGTTTTCGACCCGACCAGCAATGCGCTCTGGATCGATCGATCGCGGTCGAGCCTCGACGAGCGCGCGGACCGAACACCTCACGAGGCTCAGCTGGACCTCATCGCGGGACAGCCTCTCAACCTGCGTATCTTCCTGGACCGCTCGGTCCTTGAGGTCGCCGCGAACGAGCGCACCATCCTCTCGGAGCGCACCTATCCCAGCCGTCCAGACAGCATCGGCGTCGGTATCTTTGCCGAGGGTGGTCCGGCGACGTTCGCGACCATCGACGCCTGGACCATCACCGCGAGCATGTGAGCCTCGCGGCAGGTTGCGCCCAGTCTTGATACTCTGCGGGCAGAAC
>JAUIGA010000156.1 GCA_030430125.1 Chloroflexia bacterium
CGTTAATCATTCCTCTCACCGATATCAGAAACGCCGTCAAGCTGAACGACGTTCGCCTGCTCACGGCGCCTGCTGTACGCATCACACTGGCCGATGGCAGAGAACTCGCAATTGGGTCCGTTGCGTCAATCTCGAGTCCCACCTTGAGCAGGAAGAACAATGCAGTGTGTGATGACATCCTTTCCACGATCCACCGTCAGTTGGCGGACCATGGACAGGATGCGCCAATCGGCAAAGGATAGTGAGTCTCCATTTGCGGCTCACGCTGGGAACTCGTTCGAGCTGATGCAGGTACTGAAACCGAGTCCGGATCATTCGTTTGCGTTTCCACGTACGAGCCGGTCGTTCACCTGCACGCAGGATACCGACCGCAGGGTGGTATTGCGAGCGGTGGAGCCTGGGATCGACTGCGATCGCGACACATACCGCAGGCGCGGGCAATGGCCTCTCGATTCGGAGGTGGGATGGCGCAACGCGGGACGCCATTGCCGGCTGCAGACCAGGTGGCGGATGGCGATGGATGCGCCGGCAGGGACGTCCCCTGCGGCGTGTACGACGTCCCTACCAATCCGACACCGAATTGTCCTCGCGGCGGAGAATGCGCAGCCCCTGCGGTTCGAACGGGTGGGCCAGCGCCGCCTCGTCGTCCAGCTCGACGCCGAGCCCGGGCGTGCCGCCGCTGTAGAGGTTCCCGCCCTCCAGCCGCATGTCGGTCTGCACGATGTCGGGGATCACGTCCGGCCGCCACACCAGCTCCTGCACGGCGAACAGCGGCGTCGACAGGTCGAAGTGCAGGCAGGCCGCCGTCGAGACCGGTCCGAGCGGGTTGTGCGGTGCCTGCTCGATGTAGTGGGTTTCGCACCACGCGGCGACCTTCTTCGCCTCGGTCAACCCGCCGCAGATGCACAGGTCGATCCGGCAGTAGTCCATCAGGTCCTGCTCGATCAGCGCTTGCCACTCCCACTTGCTGGCGAGCTGCTCGCCGGTGGCGATGGGAGCGCTGATGTGCTGTCGCAGGTAGCCAAACATCGACGCGTTCTCCGCCCGGAGCGGGTCCTCGATGAAGAACGGGCGCATCGGCTCCAGCGCCCGTGCGAGCTGGATCGCGTACGTCGGCGTTGTGCGCTGGTGGAAGTCGACGCAAATCTCGATCTCCGGACCCAGCGCCTCGCGCAGCGCCGCGAAGGCATCGACCGTCCACTGCATCGCTCGTGCCTGATCGTAGACCCCCTCGCGCTCGCCGCTGCTGCCCTCGCCGGCGCCGTAGCGCACGAATTGCCACCCCTCGGCGACGCGCGTCCTCGCTTCGGCGACCATCGCCTCGATGCCATCGTCGCCCTCGCCCCGCTGCTGGACGTGGCAGTAGCAGCGCGCGTAGTCCCGCGTCTTGCCGCCGAGCAGGTCGTAGACCGGCACGCCGAGTGCCTTGCCGCGCAAATCCCACAGCGCCATGTCGATCGCGGCGACGGCGGCGGCGTGGATGTGCCCGCCCCGGAAGAACTGGCCGCGCCACAGCGTCTGCCAGATGTGCTCGATGCGGCTGGGGTCCATGCCTGCGAGGACCGGCTGCCAGGTGTCGACCAGCCCGGCGATCGCCAACTCCTTGCCGTTGATGCCGGATTCGCCCAACCCGGTTACCCCTTCGTCGGTGTAGACCTTGACGAAGGTGAAGTTGCGGCCGCGCTCGGGCGCGTAGACGACGAAGGTCTTCACGTCGGTGATCTTCATGGCGCTGGCATCTCCCTCGGATCGCTTCGGGCGGTGTGGGGCGCATTGTGCGTGCGTATGGGTGTCTGGTCAATGCGCCGCGGACAGTCGACTGGCGGTACCATGCCCAGGAAATTGCATGAGGACCGGGGGAGGGCGTCCTCTCGTCGGTGAAGGAGGACAGGGTGACGACGAAAGCGGTATCGAGCTGGTCATTGCATCGCACGCTGGGCCGGTTCTCCGGCGACGATTCGGCGTTCGGAGGCGGGCGTTTCATCGCCACGCCACCGGATCCGGACGGGCTGGCGCTGCTCGATCTCCCGGTCGAGTTGCGCAAGCGCGGGTTCGATGCCCTGCAATTGGTGCACTTCCACCTGCCGTCCCGCGAGCAATCGTATCTGGCCGAGCTGCGGTCAGCGCTGGATGAAGCCGGGGTGAAACTTGATGCCCTGCTGGTCGACGACGGCGATCTGACCGGTGACGACCCCGACGCGGCGGAGGCGTGGATCGATGGCTGGCTGGACACGGCTGAAGCGCTGGGGGCGCGGCGGGCGCGGGTGATTGCCGGCAAAGTTGCCCCAAAGCCGGAAACGATTCGGGAAAGTGCGGCGCGGCTGCGCCGTCTGGCCGAGCGTCACGGCGATGTTCGCATCGTGACCGAGAACTGGCTGGGGTTGCTGCCGGACGCGGACTCGGTGCTGGCCCTGCTGCAGGAAACCGGTGATTCGGTGGGACTCCTGATCGATCTCGGGAACTGGCGCGGCCCCGACAAGTACGACGAGCTGGCGAGGATCGCGCCGCTCGCCGAGACCTGCCACGCCAAGTGCAGCTTCTCGGAGACCGGTCCCGACCGCGAGGATTTCCGCGCATCCCTGGAAGTGCTGAAGCAAGCCGGGTTCGACGGGCCGCTGGCGCTCATCTACGACGGTCCCGACGACGAGTGGGCCTGCCTCGACATCGAGCACGGCATCGTCGAGGAAGTGTTTGGTTCGTAGGTCGAGCGGGTGTCGCGGGAAGCCTCATTGGTCTCCCGGATTCCGCATTGCGTCGCCTGGTGGGCGAAACGTTGACACGTTGTCCGATTCGGGGTCGAATGCCGGCATCGTACCGAAATCCCGTCCACCCGAGGCAGGACCACACCATGAAGATCACCGCCGTCGAGACGACCCTGCGCGAGGTGCCGGTGAGGCATCCCTTCCGCTGGCGGGCGGGGCTGCCCGGCTCCGGCACCAGCAACACCGTGATGGACCTCGTAATCCATACCGACGAGGGCGTCACCGGGCGCGCCGAGGTCAGCCACGGTGCGATCATGCAGGATATCGTCGACCGTCGCCTGCGTGACATGCTGATCGGACGCGACCCACTGCTGAAGGAGGATCTCTTCCACCGGGTGCTGGAGCTCGACCGCCTGGAGGAGATTCCCATCTACGGGCTTGGCACCATCGACATCGCGCTGTGGGACCTCACCGCGAAGGCGGCCAGCATGCCGCTGTACAAGGCGATCGGCGGCTTCCGCGACCGCATCCCCGCCTACGCCAGCACGGTCACCTACGACACGCTGGAGGAGTTCCTCGACATCGCCGACCAGTGCCTCGCCGCCGGGTTCCGGGCGATCAAGCTGCACGCCTGGGGCGACGCCCGCCGCGACGGCCACCTCTGCCAGAAGCTGCGCGAGCATGTGGGTCCGGACATCGCGCTGATGTACGACGGCTCGGCCGGATTCGACCTGGTGGATGCGATCTGGCTCGGTCGGGCGCTGGGCGAGGCGGATTACACCTGGTACGAGGAGCCGATGCGCGAGTTCAGCATCGAATCGTACCGGCGGCTGCGGGAGAAGGTCGAGGTGCCGCTGCTCGTGGGCGAGACATCGGACGGCATCCACTACAACATCGCCGATTTTCTCGCGTTCGGCGCCGGCGACCTCGTGCGAACCAGTACGCACTACAAGGGCGGCATCACCGGCGCGCTGCGCATCGCCCACCTCGCGGATGCGCACAACACCCGCGCCGAGGTGCACGGCGGCGGACTGCCGAACCTGCACCTTGCCTGCGCGATCCCGAACACGACGTGGTACGAGTCGCTGGTGATGGGCAACCCGGTCGTGATCGAGCCTGGGATCGGCCCGGACGGCGCGATCTCGCCGCCGGACGTGCCCGGTATTGGCTGGGACGCGTTGGTACAGTGAAGCGCCAGGCACTGCCTGCCCGATCATCCTCAGCAGGCCACCGGATGGTAGTGGCGTGGGCCGGCAGGTGAACAACCAATCGACTATGCTGTCCCCTTGCCAAAGGACGAGGGCAAGCTCATAATCGTGTCAAACCGGGTTGACGGGAGTGAACGTACACTGCTGTGTCGAGCTGAGTCGTTGACATGTGCGCCACCGCAGGGATGGCCGGAGACGGCGCCACGACCGTTGACAATGTGAACATTTGTTCTATCATGAAGATGGTGAGTGACTCTTGGCATCGGAGACACGTGACTGCGACCGTGATCGATCACAGGATGCAGGGAGGGAGCGAAACATGTCCGATATCACAGATGTCTCCATGACACAGATCAAGTCTCAAATACTCAATCAAATGCGGCCTGGCGAATCCGTTGATCCAGAGCAGTTGATTGAACGTCTTCATTCCATGACGGGCTTCAGTGCGTATGACCTCAAGGCTGCGCTTTGGTACCTGATCGGCGATCGACGAATCCGGCTTGACAATCATCTGGATGTGATGCGGGTCGATGAGGTTGTTTCTTCATGACCGAAGACGTTGCTTCGCGGTACGAGCGGCGTCATGTTGGTGTGCGTGCGGACCAGGATCGTACCGAGCAGAGGCGGGATCGCGACCGCCTCCTGTACAGTCCATACCTGCGCAGGCTCAGTGGCATCACCCAGATCATTTCGCCAGCCGGATATCATCCAACCCACAATCGGCTCACTCACACGCTTGAGGTTGCGCAGATCGCACGGAGCATTGCCGAGCGCTTGCTTGAGAAAGCCGGTGACGACACCGAGGCAGTCGACCAATTCGGCGGACTGGACCCGGATATCGTGGAGGCAGCGGCGCTTGCGCATGACCTGGGGCACCCGCCCTTTGGTCACATCGCGGAATCCGAACTCAACGAACTTGTATCCCGGGACGAACCGGATGGATATGAAGGGAATGCCCAAACATTTCGGATTCTCACGAAACTGGACGTGAGATTCGAAGAGTCGAGGGGACTCGACCTTACTAGGGCAACGCTGAGCGCTGTCAGCAAGTATCCTTGGCGCCGTGAAGAGCAGGGTAAGCGCAGCAAGAAGTGGGGTGCTTATGCGTCTGAATACGAGACGTTCACATGGAGCCGGTTGCACCTGCCAGAAGCTCGTCGCGAGATACAGACGCTCGAAGCCGCCATCATGGATTGGGCAGATGACATTGCCTACGCGGTACATGACCTTGAAGATTTCTACCGTGCCGGACTGGTTCCTCTCGATCGTCTGAAGTTGGATTCATCCGAGCTGCGGCGTTTCCTGGATGCGAAATCTGGCGATCCGAGCGAAGCATCGTTGGTGTTGCGGCGCTTGCTCGGGTTGGCCCCCATTGATGGGCCATTTGACGGTTCGAAAAAGAGTCGTGCCCGGCTGAAGCAGTTTTCCTCTTCCCTCGTGGATCGATACATACGAGGAACCACCTTGTCTGAAGACCTCGAGGCGAACTCAGGGATCGCGATTGCCCCAGAGTTGCTCCTCGAAGTTGATCTGCTCAAGAGTGTGACGCGGTTCTACGTCATTGAGAGTGATGCAGTGAGATCGCAGCGGCATGGTCAGCGATCAGTCATTCGCCATCTCTATGAAGAGGTCCTTGATGATACTCGGAGGCGATCGAGAGGTTCACGCTTGCTCCCTCCATTTTTCCTGGAACTCATTGGGCCAGACAGAGGTGCCAGCGAGACTGTCCGAACCGTGGCCGACTTCGTGTCAAGCCTGACTGAACCTCAGGTGGTCGCGTATTACAACCGGATTACTGGAACCTCACTGGGTACCGACCTTGATCAGGTTGTGTACTGATCGGCAACATCCGGGAATAGATCCGTCTCGACGGCAGGCATCGCCTTGCGCACGTGGGATGGATTCCGGCACCCGCATGCATTGTGCAATCCGTCACAATCATCCGTGTGCATTCGTTCACGATGCCCGTCGCTTCGCATCGAGGCGCGCTCCAGGATGGGATCTGCCGGGAACGTCCCGGCTGTACGATGACCGATCCAGGAGCGTGCTTCCATGCGCACTCTTCGTCGCAGCCGGCGATTCCTGTACTCCATGCTCACCGGCTGGCTGTTGCCGAATCTCACCGAACATGCGTACCCCGTGATGACGGTTCCGCCGGAGTATGTCCAGGCGCCGGAACGCAGATATCCTGAGGCCGATCAGGTCGACGCCGCGTCGACCCACAGTCCGCCCGTCCCCAGCATTCTGCGTGCTCGCATGCCGCTTCTCCGGCTCGTCGACGCCCAGTGCCCGCTCTGCAGCGGTATCGGCTGTACCGACTGCGCCCACTCCGGGCTGCGCTGATTCGCGCCATCAGTCGCATTTCTCCTTCCTGGGTCTCACACGTCACGACATGAACCCTGCGAAGATCGGGTCAGGATGTGCCGACCTGTTCGGACCGGGAGGATGACGTATGGCCCAGATTGCCGCAACCGACACTGCCGCTGAGGTGCGAGACACTTCAGGCAGCCTGCGCATGTTTAACCTCGTGGTGGGGCTCGTGCATCTTGCGCAGGGTGTCGCGATGCTGTCGCTCAGCAACGCCTTCTCCCTGCCGGTGACGCGGAGCTTTCTCACCGGGCCGCCGTGAACCGCGCCCACCAGCGAAGCCTGGTTCGACGTGCGCCTCGGGCCGGCGGTGGCACTGTTCCTCTTCCTGGCGGCGGCGGATCACCTGCTGATGGCCGCGCCAGGCATCAACACCTGGTACAACGGCATGCTCGCCAGCGAGCGAAACGACGCCCGCTGGATCGAGTACTCGGTGAGCGCCTCGCTGATGATCGTGCTGATCGCCATGATCACCGGCGTTTCTGATATCGGCGCGTTGATCGCGATCGCTGGCGTGAACGCCAGCATGATTTTCTTCGGGTTGTTGCAGGAGCGATTCACCAGCCCAGGCGACAGGCCGGTGAATTGGATGCCGTTCATCTATGGCTGTTTCGCCGGCGCCGTGCCGTGGGCGATCATCGCGCTGCAGGTCGCCTCGTCGGAGGACAAGGGTGCCGGACCGCCGGGGTTCGTCTACGGCATCATCGTCTCGCTGTTCCTGCTCTTCAACTCGTTCGCGGTCAACATGGTGCTGCAATACCGGCAGACTGGACCGTGGCGCAGCTATGTTTTCGGCGAGCGTGCCTACATCGTGATCAGTCTCGTTGCCAAGTCGCTGCTCGCGTGGCAGGTGTTCGCGAACGTCCTGATCGACTAACGAGGAGCATCGGACCGGTGTGTGGTGGCGACTGTCCCGGTCACCATGAGGTCGGAACCGAGAAACGGGCGACTGGCGGGGTCGTCCCGGTCGTGACCGATGGACAGGCGCGCGATGTCCGGCAGGCGCTCGACGCCCCACGGGGAGGTGCCGGTCAGTGACGACCACGGCTGGTCGTCACCGCCGCTCCACAGGAGGCCACCCGGACCCATGCCCGGGTGGAGTGCGACCTGAATGTCGAACGGCGCACCCGGCGCGATCGCCGGACCGTGCCACAGGTGCGGGCTGCGACCCTCCTGCGGGCTGAGCAGTACCGACAGGCGTTGATCCGGGCCGATCAGTCCAATCCAGAGCGGCGGCAATCCGTCGCCCTCGTTCCACCCGCTCAGCAGCGTCTGGGAACCCGTGGCGGACGCGACAGTCCGTCCTCGGAACCGCCAGGCGGGGATGGAATGCGTGTCCGCTCCGGCGTCGGCCTGCCGCCAGGTGCCTGCGTCGCGCTCGCCTGTGATCGGCGACCACGAGTCGGCCGGGGGCAGGGGTGGTGGCCACTCGGCCCACTCCCGCACGATGCCGTCGGGATCCAGCACCTGGTACCGTACG
>JAUIGA010000157.1 GCA_030430125.1 Chloroflexia bacterium
GATCTCGGCGAACCAGTCGCATACGCGAACGTCCGCACGATCGTCAGCCACGCTGCGCAGCGCGACGTCTTCGTTCGCATTGACATGGAGGAATCCTCTCGCGTTGACGCCACCCTGACGATCTATCGAAAGCTGCGCGGCGACGGCATCGACCAGGTTGGCACAGTGCTGCAATCGAGTCTCTACCGAACACCGGCCGACCTTGAATCCCTGATCCCACTCGAACCCAATCTGCGTCTGGTGAAGGGGGCGTACCTGGAGCCGGTAGACGTCGCCTACCCGCGCAAGGCAGATGTCGACGCCGCATATGTCCGGCTCGCCGAGCGCATGTTGCGCACCTGCCCGTTCACCGCCATCGCGACGCATGACGAGCGAATCATCGAGCATGTGATCGGGTTCACAAGGCTGCACCACATCGACCCGAGCAGGTTCGAGTTTCAAGTGCTGTATGGCATTCGGCCGCACCTGCAACGCCAGCTCGTCGACCACGGATATCGCGTGCTCGTCGCCACCCCGTACGGCCCAGACTGGTATCCATACCTGATGCGACGTTTAGCCGAACGCCCAGCGAACCTGCTGTTCCTGCTCAGCAACGTGTTTCGCGCCTGACGCCGGGCTCGGGCGACTCCGTAACCAATCAACCCCATACCGTTTACGTGCAATACGGGAGCGGCCGACAGCGAGCACTGTCGAGCCTCCGTCAGGGCGGGTAGAATGCCCCGAGGGGTTATCGGACCGGTTATTCGAACAGGATCGTCATTGTCTACGAGAACGCACAGGCGCATCAATCAGAAAATCGTTGTCGGCATCGTCTACGTCAGCGCCATGATCCTCAATACGCTCGACGCCACCATGATCAATGTCGCGCTGTCCACGCTAGCCCGCGAATTCGACGTCAGTCCGTCTGCAATCAAACCTGTCGTCATCGGGTACCTCGTCAGCCTGGCGGTCTTCATCCCGGTTTCCGGGTGGGTAGGCGACCGATTCGGCACCAAACGAACGTTCCTGGTTGCGCTGGCCATCTTCACCGTGGCATCGGGGCTAAGCGGATTCGCGCAGACGCTTCCGCAGCTTGTGCTGTTCCGTGTCGTACAGGGCGTTGGCGGCGGCATGTTGACTCCCGTTGGCATGGCGATGCTCTATCGCACCTTTCCGCCAAACGAGCGCATCGGCGTCGGCCGCATCCTCATGTTCGCGACCATTCTCGGCCCGGCGCTTGGTCCGGTGATCGGCGGGTTCATTCTGGAACATTGGACCTGGCCCTGGATCTTCTTTGCCAAGGTTCCCGTTGGACTCGCGGCCCTCGCGTTTGGTTTCCTCTTCCTCGACGAATACCGCGAGCACAACGCTGGCCGGTTCGATGCCGCCGGATTCCTGCTCGGCGGATTCGGGTTCGCCTCGGTCATGTACGCCCTGAGCGAAGGACCGGAACGCGGCTGGACCAACCCGCTGATCCTCGTGTCGCTCGCTGGCGGGCTGCTCGCGCTGATTGCGTTCGTTTGGACAGAGCTGCGACAGTCCGAACCGATGATCCAGCTCCGCCTGCTGCACAACCGGCTGTTCCGCTCGACCCTGACCGTATCCTTCTTCGGTTCCGCGGGCTTCATCGGTGTCCTGTTCCTGGTTCCCTTGTATCTTCAGGAAGCTCTGGGGCTCAGCCCTTTCGAAACCGGACTCACGACAGCCCCGGAGGCCATCGGTGTGGTGACGTCGACGCAGATCGTCGCCCGCGTGTATCCGCGGATCGGCCCCCGGCGGCTCATGTCCGTTGGTCTTCTCGGCGTAGCGGCGTCAATCGTCCTGATGGCGCTCACCCAGCCGGAAACCAATATCTGGGTGTTCCGCGTGCTCATGTTCGCACTCGGCGCCGGCATGGCCTGTCTCTTCCTGCCCAATCAGGCGGCCAGCCTGGCAACGATCAGCATTCGGGATACCGGCCGCGCCACAACACTGACCAATGTGCAACGGCAACTCGGTTCAGCGCTCGGGGTCGCCCTGCTCAGTTCGATCCTTGGCGTCGTCGGCGCGGTGGTCGTCGGCCCATCCGGCATTGAAGAGCCGAACCTGACCGCATATCGGGCCGCATTCCTGGCTGCCGCAGGATTGTCGCTGATTGGCGCGATCTTTGCGCAGCGCGTGCCGGACGAGGAGGCAGCCGAGACCATGGTCAGGACCACCGGCTCCGTTCGCAAGGCATCAGCCACCGGTTGAGACCAGCTTGTGTCGGACGACCACTGCGATCTAGTCCAGCAATATTGAAATGGTGCCTGATCTTCGGACTGGACAGTCGTCGCAACGGTTCCGTGACCATTCGTGATACGTTTGAGGTCTCAGGGGTTCCGGCGAATCCGTGCGCCCCACCCAGACACAGGAGCAACATTCAACGTCATGCGTGCCTTGATCAGTGTTTCCGACAAGTCCGGCATTGCCGAGCTCGCCGCTGCGCTCCACGACCGCGGCATTGAGATCGTCTCAACCGGCGGCACCGCGTCGGCCATCGACGCAGCCGGGATTCCCGTGACCAGCGTATCGGACGTCACCGGATTCCCCGAAATGCTCGATGGCCGCGTCAAGACGCTCCATCCCGCTATCCATGGCGGCCTCCTGGCGCGACTCGACCTGAACACACATCGGGAGCAAATCGCGCAGGCGGGCATCACACCGATCTCGATCCTGATCGCGAACCTGTACCCGTTTGAGCGAACCTCCGCTTCGCCGGAAGCGACGCGGGAGGACATAGTGGAGAACATCGACATCGGTGGGCCCGCGATGGTCCGGGCAGCCGCCAAGAACTTCCGCCACGTACTGGTCATCACCGATCCCGCCGACTACCCGTCGCTGCTGGAAATCCTCGACACGCCGAATGCGGAGCACCTGGTAACACGCAAGCACCTGGCGGCCAAGGCATTTGCGCATGTATCCACGTACGACAGCCTCGTGGCTGCATGGCTGCGCCAGGATGACGATGGATTCCCGAATGAGCTCGCGATCGGCCTGCGCCGCGCCGAGCTTCCCCGATACGGGGAGAACTCTCACCAACGGGCGGCGGTGTATCGACGCCTTCGCGCTGGCGAGCCTCCCTCCGGGTTGCTCGACGCCACGCAGTTGAAGGGTGACGTGCTCTCGTTCAACAACTACCTCGACGCGGACGCCGCGTGGAATGCCGCGCAACTCTTCGACGAACCCACCGTGGCGATTGTCAAGCACACCGTTCCCTGTGGACTGGCGGTGCGGGATTCGCTCGTCGATGCCTGGCACGCCGCATATACGGGCGACACCGTATCGGCCTTTGGAGGCATCGTCGCGTTGAACCAGCGCGTCGACCTGGACACGGCACGGGAGATGCGCCGGCTGAAGCTGGATATCATCATCGCGCCGGACTACGACGACGATGCACTCGACATCTTGCGCAAGAAAAAGGGCACGCGCATTCTCGCATTGCCGAATCGCACCGGTCAACGTGTTCCCGAATGGGACGTTCGACCGATTGCGGGTGGCATGCTGGTGCAGGAACCGGACCTGATCGAGGAGTCATTCGGCGACTGGACGCTCGTGACCGGCACCGCCCCAACCGAGGATGAGCGGCGCGACCTGGAGTTTGCCTGGCGGGTGATCCCCGCCATCAAATCCAACGCCATTCTGTTCGTCAAGGATCGAGCCATCGTTGGTCTCGGCGCAGGGCAACCCAACCGCCTGGAGAGCGTTGCGATCGCGGCGCGCAAGGCTGGCGACAAGGCCCGTGGCGCGGTGATGGCCAGCGATGCCTTTTTTCCGTTTCCCGACGGGATTCAGCAAGGCATCGACGCGGGTATAACCGCAGTGGTGCAGCCGGGGGGCTCAGTCAACGACCAGGCAGTCATCGATGCCGCGAACCAGGCCGGCATTGCCATGATGTTCACCGGAACACGGCACTTCCGGCACTAGCGGGCTGGATTCACGCCACCCTTGACCGTACTCGCTAATCCGCCCGGCAGCGCACTTGCTGCCGGGCGCGATCGTTTAGATCATCACCCGGGTGCTCCAGGCAGCGGGATCCCGGATTTCCGCCATCGATGGCATGGCATCCGGACCTGACCACAATCGCGAGATCGCCTCTCGCCCATGCTGATCGACGATTGCGTTGACGAATGTCTCGCCTTGTCGATACTGCTCCATCTTGACGTTGAGCCCTGTCAACTGGGCGAACAACTTCTCGCCAGTCGAGCGCTGCTTCTGCCGCTCTTCGAACCGCTTCGAGATCAACTCGTAGGTCGGCAGCAGGTCGCGTCCGACGGCGTTCATCACATGGTTCGAGTATCCCTCGATCACGCACATGAGCGCCTGCATCTCGGTGAACACCACCCGCTGGTCACCGTTCATGAATGTCTCGATCCAGCTGCCGGCTTCCTCGCCGTTACCGTCCCGCCCTTCGCGAATGCGCCTGGCCAGGATCTTGACTCCCTCGACACCCTGCTTCAGGTACTCGGCGTCGTCACGCATGAACCCCATGTACCGCTCGATGAGTCCATTGAAGTGCTCGCGCACCCATGGATAGGCCTCGAACTCGAACGCATGGGTGGTTTCATGGAGTGCCAGCCACATGCGGAAGTCGTCCTTCGGGAGGTCCAGCTTCCGCTCCAGCCCACGAATGTTCGGCTCCACGAAGTAGAGCTTGCCGGATGTCACCGGTTCCCGGCCGAGCAGCGCAAGGTCGTACTGACCGAGCACGCGCTTCGCCATATACCCCAGCAGCACGCCGATCTCGGCACTCAGCACCGACTGGTTGACCCCACCGACGAACTTCGATACCACATTCCGCTGTTTGCCGGGCCCGCCATCGAGCTCCTCGATCGGGCTGAACATGCGCTGGAAGCCCGCGAGATTCGCATGGATCCAGTCAACGCGGTCAAAGGCAAACGTCTCCCGAGATCGTTCCGGCAGTTCTGTTTGCGTATACTCGGAGATAAGCGGTACGCACGACTCAACGAGTTCGTGGTACGAGTCGGACAGCGACGCCCGCTCAGTTGCGGTCAGCGCGCTTTCCTTGTTCATGCTCAATGCAATGTCGAGCGCGCGATTCCAGTTCACCATGCCTTCGGGTCGCTCGGTCCTGGCGAAGTCCTGCACGCGCTTCCCGGCCCACACCGCCGCCGCGGCGCCAAGGATGACCCCCGCCGCAAGCGCGGACCGTCCATTACCCTGCGTGCTGTTGTTGTCAGACATACATCACCTTTGGTGCAGCGCTATCATCGCGTCACATGCCGCATCGCGGCAACGCAACTCCGGTTAGCGTACACCAGTGGTCCACCGACCGGGGTGCACCTACCGCAAGCTGGCGGCTTTTCCCGATTGCGGACGTCCCGCGGCATGCACGTCAGGCGCGCTCACCGCGCAACCGACAGGTTCCTGCAATGTACGATCCACTCGCCGGCCGGTTTCATCCCATCCTGTCATCACGAAACAGGTTCTTGCCCGAAGACGCAGAGGTGTTGTTGTTCGGCATGGACACGACGGACCGGGTTGTCGCCATTGAGCCGTTCGGATCAAACGAAGTTGTCCTGTATCGCCGAAACAAGGACGGACGAACGGTGCCCGAACGGCGTGTCACGAGTCCATGGATGGTCTCCAGCGACCTGCGGCCGTTCCAGGGACGCGACGATGCTGACGTGACGGAACTACGTGGGGAGCATCCGTTCCGATACCTCATTACCTTCGTATCGTGGGATGCCTGGCGAGGCGCCATCAACCGGGCTGGCGATGCCGGGCAGTTCATCATCGGTCCCAGGTCGCTCCCCGCCCAATATCAGCTTCGCGCTGGCCTCACGCTGTTCAAGGAGATGGAATACGCGGACCTCCGTCGCATGCAGATCGATCTCGAAACCCTGAGCCTCGATCCCGCAGCACCCGACGCCGGTATCATCATGATTTCGGTGCGCCAGGGAAACCACGAACAGGTACTGGTGCGCGAGACGACCGAGGCCGAGCTCATCGAGTCGCTCGACCGGATAATCCACAAGCTGGACCCCGATGTCATCGAAGGCCACAACATCAACGGATTTGACTTCCCCTATCTCCTGCATCGTGCGGTCAAGACCGGAGCACAGTTCCGGCCAGGGCGGAACCGATCGACGCCCCGCCTGGTCGACGGCGACAGGCGGCAACGCGCGGTCTACATCCACGGCCGGCACGTCATCGACACCTACACACAGGTGCAGCGGTTCGATGTCGCCGGGAACTTCAGCCGCTACGGCCTCAAGGATGTGATCCAGCAAATGGGCCTGGAGCGCGAGGATCGCACGTTCGTGGATCGCGCGACCATCGCCGAGATGTGGAAACGTGGTGAAACCTCCCGGCTCGCGGCGTACGCGCTCGATGACGTCAGGGATGTCGACACGCTCTCGCGGGTGATCATGCCCACCGAGTTCTTCCAGACTCAGATGCTGCCCATGACGTTTCAGCGCGCAACAATGACGGGAACCGGCCGGAAGATCGATGATCTGATGTTCCGGTGCTACCTGGCCGCCGGGCACAGCATGCCACGCCCGCTGCCTGGCCGATCGTATCCCGGCGGCTATGTCGAGCTCGTTCGTACCGGCTCGTTTGGTCCCGTTGTGAAATGCGACGTCGAGAGTCTGTACCCCTCGATCATGATCCGGGAGGAGGTTGCGTCGAAACGCGACGTGCTTGGTGCATTCCCCCTCTTGCTCCGCGACCTGACCACCCGCCGTCTCGAAGCGAAGCGACAGGTCCGCGAGTCAAGGGGCGAAGACCGAGCCACGTGGGATGGTCTTCAGGGCAGCTTCAAGATCCTGATCAATTCTTTCTATGGGTATCTTGGCTTCGGAGTCGGCGCCTTCAATGACTATGCAGCCGCCGAGCGGGTGACACTTGAAGGGCAACGACTCATTCAGGATGTCGTAACGCATCTGCGAGAGCTCGGCGGGATACCCATCGAAATCGACACTGACGGTGTGTACTTCTCGCCACCGGAGGGAATAGGCACTGAAGCGGAGGAGATTGCATTCATCCAGCGCATCAGTGACAGACTCCCGGAAGGCATCAATCTGGCCCACGACGGGCGATTCCAGCGCATGCTCTCGCTCAAGATCAAGACCTACGCCCTGCTCGACCGGGATGGTCGTATGACGCTGACGGGAAGCGCGCTCCGAAGCAGGTCCCTGGAGCGATGCTTCCAACAGTACATCCACGACTCCGCACATGTACTCCTTCAGGACGACAAGGACGCAGCAAGGGAGCTCTACTTCGAGCTCGGTGAAGCCATCGTGGCGGGAACCTTGCCGATCGAGCAGATCAGCCAGTGGACCATGATACGGGAAGCGACGCTCGCCAGCCGGTCGCGACTCAAGCAGGCACTCGACGCCAACCCGGGCCTGTGGCGCTTCGGCGAGCGGATAGAGGTCTATGAGCGCGATGATGGCAAGCTTGCCCTCACCACCGACTATGGCAACGACGAGAACACCACGCACCTGCTGCGTCGCCTGCGAGATGTCGCCGAACGATTCCGGCCACTCTACCCGGACGATGCCGAGTTCGAAGCCACGTTCCCCAAGCTGACCCAGACGACCAACCTCGAGTTGGCACGCGCCATCAAGCCGACCAGACAGCTCAAGCTGATATAGCCCGCAGGGTCCAGACAACAAATCGCTCAATGGGCAATTCGGATGAAGACGCCTTGCCTCACGTATGGGCGGCCCGTGTGGCCGCCCTCGGGGAGGGTTCTCCCCTCCATTGGAGGGAGTCAGAGGGG
>JAUIGA010000158.1 GCA_030430125.1 Chloroflexia bacterium
CAAGGCGGCTCGGTCGATGTCGACGTCGCGCAGCGCCGGCACGTCCGCAAGATCTCCGGCGCCGGCCCGGGGATGGTCACCTACCGCAACGAGCGCACCATCGTCGTCGCTCCGAAGGACGAAACAACACTGCGCGAGGCGGGCGCGCTGGTGTAGGCCGCACGCAATTCGGGAGATGGCTCTACAGCCGATCCGTAGCAACCGCCCCTGTGGCGGCCCACCAGTGAGGCCCGAACGGTGGCGGCCGCAACACGCTGCTTTCCACCGCGATCACCCGAATCGCGTACAATCCGCACGCGATTCGGGTGGATCATCCGGAGATAGCCCGATAGTGCCGCTACCTGGCTCGCAGCAGGTCGGCGATCGTCTGCGCGTAGATCTTCCCCTGAGACTCGAGGTCGTCGATGAACGCCGCTTCGTTCGCGCCGTGCGCGTTCTCGCCAGACGGCCCCATGCCGACGGTATCGATCCCCGCCGCCCGGTAGAACCGGCCGTCGGTGGCGCCTGCCCACTGGACGAAGAATTCCGGCTTGTTGCCGGTTACCGCCGTGACACTCCGCTGGAACGCCTGGACCAGCGGCGAGTCCTCTTCCGTGATGTTCGCCGGGATGTACCCGCCCCAGGGATCGACTTCGAGCGCATAGCGGAAATCCGGGTCATCGACCGCAATCGCGTCCAGCGCGGCGCGGATCTCCTCGGTGACGCTCTCCTTTGTCTCGCCCGGAATGATGCGACGGTCGACGGTGATGGAGCACTCGCCCGGCACCACGTTGTGGGCCACACCACCCTCGATGGTATTGATGCTGATCACCGGATGCCCGATCGAAGGATGGAATTTGTCGATATCCCCTTCAAGCGCCAGGATGCCCTTCGCCGCCTTCGCGATCGCGTTGATGCCGTGAACGCGGGCGACCGCCGTGTGCGACGCGCGCCCCTGGAAGGTGATGCGAAACCCGACGATGCCACGCTCGGCGTTGCGAACCTTGAGCTGGCTCCCCTCGCCGATGAAAACGTAGTCCGGCCGGGGAATGCGTCCCGCCTCGATTTCATCCAGCACGTGCAGCGTGCCGTAGACAGCGCTGGTCTCCTCGTCGCTGACGATGTGCGCCATCAACGCGCCATCGAGCCGCGCCTCCCGGAACAGCTCGAGCATCACCATCATCACCCCGACCGAGCTCTTCATGTCCGAGGAGCCACGCCCGAAGAGCTTCTTGCCGTCGTCGGAGACGACTGGATCGAACGGGTCGGTGCGCCAGCTTCCGGCGTCAGAGACTGGCACCGTGTCGAGATGCCCATTCATCGCGATCACCGGACCGCTGGACGGATCGCCAACCCAGGCGATGACGTTGGGGCGTTCCGGATCCTTCGCGGTCACCACATGCTGAATCCCGCGGGCTGTACACCAGGCGGAAACGAAGTCCATCACCGCCTTTTCGTTGCCACTCACGCTCGGAATACGGATCAGATCCTGCGCCGTCTCAACAATTCGATCTCGCGATACACGATCGATCCAGCTGGCTGTTTCGGAAACCATACGGTCAGGTCCTCCAAATATGCGTGGCGCAAAGCGCCAGAAGACGACGCTGCCCCATCAATGCCCGGGACAGCGCCATGTGAACCACATCGTCAGACGGGGAATGCGCTAGATGCGCTCGAACCGGGACACGTTGGCGACGAAGACCACCGCCCCGCCGACTTCAACCTCGAAGTTCTCCGGCATGTACAGGAGCCCCGGTTCCAGCGCTGGCGAGTACGGCACGGCGATCTGGGTTCTGCGGCGCGCGGTACGCCGCAGGATGCCGAGCACACCCTGCACCCCTTCGTCCTCGACGCCGATCATCAGACTCGTGTTCCCGGTCCGCAGGAACGATCCCGTCGTGCTGATCTTGGTAAAGCGATAGCCCGCTTCGATCAAGGCTTCGGTGACCGCGTCGGAATCCTCATCCTGAACGATGGCGATGATGAGTTTCATCGGCGCTTATCTCCTCCGACATGTCCCTTGCGCTCCACAGTCGGTGCGCAGGTGAGTCGGCGCAACCTCGGTCGGCACGTGCAGGCCGATCGTTCGGTCAGCATTGTCGCAATGTCGACACAGAATCGCAACTGAAACGTGGGCTGAGTCTACCAGATCGCCCCGGCTACACTGCGGCATGGCGCGACAGTTGCCTGACTTCGCCCGCAATCTCGCCCAGCAGCACCGCGTGCATCGCCGGGTTGGCGACCACCGCGCTGGTGTCCTCGACCCGAAACGGCTCGCCTTCGAGCCCAGTCACCCGCGCGCCGGCTTCCATCGCGACCAGGCAGGCAGCCGTCTTGTCCCACGGCATCACTGGCCGCTCCCAATAGCCATCCAGTCGTCCGGCAGCCACCCAGGCGATATCCAGCGCTGCCGCGCCCGCCCTGCGCACGCCCTGGCAGCGCCCGTTGAAGTGTAGCCAGAGGCGGTCGCTGAGGTCGCGCGCGTCAAGGTCGTAGGGGAACCCCGTCGCCAGCAGTGCGCCAAACAGGTCGGTTCCATCCGACACCGCAATGGACTCACCGTTGAGCCGCGCTCCCCGGCCGCGTGCCGCCTCGTACATCTCGTCCCGCATCGGATCGTAGACCGCCCCAACCAGCAGTGTATCCTCTCGCTCCAGACCTATACTCACTGCAAAATGCGGAAATCGATGCGAGAAGTTGGTGGTTCCGTCGAGTGGGTCGACGACCCATCGATATGGGCTTGCATCCGGACCCGCCGCGGTGGCGCCCTCCTCCGCGAGCAACTGATGCTCAGGAAACCGTTCGCGAATCGCGGCGGCGATCAACTGCTCCGACGCATGGTCGGCGTCGGTCACAAGATCGATCGACCCCTTGTGATCGATCGCGCGAGGACCGCCAAATCGATCGCGCAGCAGCGTGCCTGCCTGCCGAGCGAGGTTTATTGCAAATTCGTGCGCGTCGGACATGAGCTCCGCATCCAAACTGAAGTACCCCCCGTGCTGCGTCAACGTACAGACCGCGATTCGCCGAACGCCATGTTCGGATAGGCATCCAGCGACCAGGCAGACTCTCCCGTCAGCGGCGATCGATGCCTGGCCAGGCCGGCGACCATCGCGGCATTGTCTGTACAGTACGACAAATCCGGCCACGACACGGTCGGGCCATCCGCACCGAAACGCGACGCAACCTGCTGCGCCAGACGATCTCTCAGCGCTCGATTGGCCGCCACCCCGCCCGCGATCACCAGGGATCGTGCTTCGGTTCGCTCAAGCGCCCACATCGTTTTGGTTGCCAGAACGTCAACGATCGCCTCCTCGAACGAAGCCGCGAAATCCGCAACCGGGAATCCATCGCGAAACACCGGCGGATGGTGGGGCGGGAAGACCGTCCCGGGCGGCAGGTCCCGTGGGGAGTCCGGGAGCCGCCACGGCTGCGCATGGCGAAGCAACGACGTCTTCAGACCGGAGAAGCTGAAATCGAGCGACCCGTCGAGCCAGGCGCGGGGAAGTGGTACGGCATCGCGATTCCCCGACTCCGCTTCTCGCTGGATGGCGGGGCCGCCGGGATAGCCGAGCCCCAACAGGCGCGCACCCTTGTCGAAGGCTTCGCCGGCGGCATCGTCGATGGTTTGGCCGAGCAGTGTTGCGCTTCCGTGACTCTCGATCAGCAAAAGCGCCGAGTGCCCGCCAGACACCAGCAGGGCCACGCTGGGGAATTCCGGCCGAACGGCGTCCGGGTCCGGCTGTTCGAGCCAATTGGCGTAGACATGCGCCTCGAGGTGGTTGACCGGGATCAACGGCAGCCGCCATGCCAACGCCAGCGTCTTCGCCAGATTCACCCCAACCAGCAACGAGCCGGCCAGCCCCGGACCGTGCGTGACGGCGATGGCATCCAGGTCAGCCGAGGTGACACCGGCCTCATCGAGTGCTGCCTCCAAGATGGTTGTGATCGCGGTCATCTGTCCTCGAGCCGCCAGCTCCGGCACCACGCCACCGTGCGCGCGGTGTAGGGCAACCTGGGACGAGATCACGTTGGAACGCACTTCTCGGCCGTCCACGACCACCGCTGCCGCTGTCTCATCGCAGGATGTTTCAATTCCGAGAATCACTCGCGGCGGAGGAAGTCCCTGGCTCACTCCGCCATCTCCAGGTTGAACTGGCTCGACAGCCGGCGCAGGACGTCACGACGTAGTGTCTCGATTCGCTCGCGGTATGCGGGCTCCTTCATCGAGGCGGACCACATGATGTACGCATCCTCGTTGTTGTCGCTGTAGTAGCGCGGCCGCCGCCCCTGCACCGTGAATCCGTACTTTCGGTAGAGCGATTGCGCCGCCATGTTGCTGACGCGTACCTCCAGCGTCACCCACGTCGTCTGCCGTTGCATCGCCTCGTCCAGCAGCGCCGCAAACAGGAACTCCCCGAGCCCGCGACCCTGAAACGCCGGATCGACACCGATCGTGGTGACGTGGGCTTCGTCGAGCAACACCCACATGCCGGCAAATCCGCGGATAGGGTGGCGCTGTGATCCTCCCTGGCGTCGCAGGAACGGCAGGAAGGGGATTCTGGTCGGGGAGTCATCGTCCACCATCACCCGTCGCGGTGTTGTGGTCAACACCGACGCGCCGGGGTCCTCGCGGAGGACGACATAGAAGCTCTGGCGCCGGTTGCGCAGCTCGCGACGATACGCCGAAACCGGCCATGCCGACGGAAAGCTCCGCAATTCGACGGCATTCACCTCGTCGATGTCGTCATGGGTCATTTCTTCGATGACATACACGTGTGTGCTGATCCTCGGCCCCCGATCCGGCGGGCTTCACGCTGGAACCGCAACGCGCCGGAACCAGCAATACTGCGAGACATGCCACCGCGCGTGCGGTACACTTCATCTCCGACCGGCCGGAGTGGCGGAACGGCAGACGCAGCGGACTCAAAATCCGCCGGGGCAACCCATGGGAGTTCGAATCTCCCCTCCGGCACCACAACGATCAATCGAACACCATGGTCGGCAGGAAGGCCAGCACGCCTCCCGTCTCGCGGATGACGTACCCCAATTCTACCGAGGTCCAGGCCTCGATAGGGCTGCCAGGCGCTGCAGAACTGTAGGCATGGTATCCGAGGTTGCGCAGCATCACTTCGCTGCGGAGCAGGTGAAACCCGTCACTGACCACCAGGACACTCGTCTCGCCGTCAGCAGGCAGCACCGCCGGCACCCCCCGAATGCTGTCCCACGTCGAACGACCTTCGTTCTCGATCAGGATCGCACCCTCCGGCACCCCTCGGTCGACAAGCCAGCCGGTCGCCGCTTCCGCTTCGGTGTAGGCATCGCCAGGTTGCTTGCCACCGGTGACCACGATCACCGGCGCCAACCCCTGCTCGTAGAGGGCAAGAGCATGCTGCAACCGCGCTTCGAACACCGGCGAAGGGCGCCCATTGTACTGCGCCGCGCCCATCACCACGATTGCGTCCACTGGGCGAGCTTCATCCGTTCGCGCCTGGAGATAGACGAGCGCCATGATCCCGAAAATCACGGCTGCGGCCATGAGGATGAGAAGCGCCAGGCCAGCAGCGAACCATCGTCCTGGTCGACGCCGTTTGGGGTACGCAAGGGTACGGTTCTGCGGGACGACGTCATCCGGAGCCAGCGAGGGGGATTGGGGAATGAGCGGTGCCAGCGGCTGTGTATCGCCCGAGTGCATCATGCGCGTAGCATGACACCCCCGGGTATCCGGGTGCAACGTCCACCCACGGTGACCTCACAGGAGCGCCGGCAGGGATTTCAACTGCCGTTTCCACGCTGCGCGGACATCGGTTCGTCTGGAGCGCTGGACGCTACTCGTCCGCGCTTTCGGATTCAGGCATTTCCGGCTCTGGCTCGCGCGGAGACCGCCCGAGCTTGCCCTCGGTGACAAGAATGCCCAGCACATCGTTGACAATCCGCGACGCCAGCACCGAGGTGATATCCGCGTGGTCGTACGGCGGCGCGACCTCAACCACCTCCATCCCGGCTATCCCCTCCCGGCACAACAGGCGCAGCATGGTCAGCGCCTCCCGCGGCAGCAACCCGCCAGCTTCTGGCGTGCCGGTCCCCGGCGCGAAAGCCGGATCGATCGAATCGATATCGAACGACAGGAAGACCGCCTTCGCATTCTTCCACGCAAGCTCGAGGGCTAGCTCGCAGGTGCGCTCAAGTCCATAGCGATCGATATCGGTCAGGGTGATGCACGACGCCTGCCGCTCCCTCGACACCTTGACCCCGCTGCGGTTGCCCAGCCAGCCACCGATCCCGATCTGCACGAGGTTGGAAGCCGGTGCGTTCGGGATATTGGTCGCGTGGAAAAACGGCGTGCCATGCATCCGCTCGTCGAGGTTGTACTCCGATATGTCGCTGTGACGATCGAAGTGGATGATGCCGATATTGCCGTCGATATAGGGCGCCATTCCACGGATATCGGGGTATCCAACCGAGTGATCGCCGCCGAGCACGACGGGGAAGATCGCATGCTCGTGGAGGTAGGCCACCGCCTTGTCGATCTGGTCGAAACTCTTTTCGATATTGGCCGGTATGACGTTGACATCCCCAACGTCGACCATGTCGAGCGACTCGTAGAGGTCGACCCCCATTTCGACGTTGTACCCCGACGACAGGGCCGACATCTGGCGGATTCCCTGCGGGCCGAACCGCGTCCCCGAGCGAAAGGTAGTGCCGGCATCCAGCGGCGCGCCGATGAAAGCCACATCTGGGCTCTCCAACGCACGCATGTCCTCCTGAAACGGCACATTCAGGTAGGTTCCGTGACTCGACCAGGTTCGGTGGGACCGGTTGAACAATGGAATCGTACGATCGCGAACGCTCATCGCCGAAGGCAAGCCCCATTCCAGCGCCTGCTGAACCCGCTCACGCTGGCGTCGCTCCGGAATGTACTGCTCGGCATCGGTCATCTCGGTACCGTGCAACTGGTTTCGCGTCAACCGCTTGTCCAACATCCCCTCCCATCCAGGCACGGCGATCCTGCCCTGTGGCTACACGCCCGAACTACGCCTCACCGCCTCTCGAATCCGCTCGACCGCTTCGGGATTCTCCAGCGCGCTGGTGTCGCCCGGCTCCTCCCCGATCCAGGCCGCGCGGATCATCCGTCGCATGATCTTCGCGTTGCGTGTTCGCGGCAGGGCATCGACGCAGATGACCTGTTCGGGCCGAAACGATTTGCCCAGGCGATCGGACACGGCATCTCGCAGCGCGTCACGAAGGGAATCCGAATCGGCGACATCCGGCCGCAGCACGGCGACAACGGCGATCGCGCTGCCCTTCACGGGATGTGGTATGGCAATCGCCGCGGCCTCGCGGACCCGTCCCTCGGCGACGACCGCGCTTTCGATCTCGGCCGGGCCGATCCGCTTGCCGGCAATATTCATGGTGTCGTCGGATCGACCACGGATGTACCAGAAGCCATCGTCGTCGATCTCGGCCCAGTCGCCGTGCACCCACATCCCGGGAAATCGGGACCAGTACGTGTCCTCGTACCGCTTCGGGTTCTGCCAGAACCCGTTCGTCATCCCCACCCACGGCGCCCGGACGACGAGCTCGCCGACACCCCGATCGAGCGTCTGCCCCGACGCGTCGACGATGTCGGCAACCATACCGGGCACCGGACCGGTGAATGCACACGCGCGTTGGGGCTCGATCGTGAGCCCGCTGACAATGCCCCCGGAGGTCTCGG
>JAUIGA010000159.1 GCA_030430125.1 Chloroflexia bacterium
GGATCACCGGCGACGGTCAGGACGGCGACAAGCGCTGGCGGGTGTGGTCCGGCGGCACGGACCGCGCCGGGCTGGCAGCCAACCCAGCGCTGGGGTGACCGGGGCCACGCATGGCGAATCCGGCCCCTGCGTCGGATTCGCGTTCCAGCAGGCTCATGACCTGATTGCAGGAGTGGGGTAAGGTATGTCAATCACAACCGCATGGAAGGAGCATCCTGCATGTCGACCTGGCGCGACGAGATCGTCACCACCCTCGATACCGGCAACGCCTTCGCCCCGTGGCGGGAGCTTGTGGCGGACTTTCCGCTCGACGGCATCAACGAGCGGCCGCCGAACGTGCCGTACACCTTCTGGCACCTGCTGGAGCACATCCGGTTCTGCCAGTGGGAGATCCTGGAGAAGCTCGTCACCGGCAACCAGGTCAAGGCAACCTGGCCGGCCGATTTCTGGCCGCCGAAGGACAAGGAGGTCGGTATCGCCGAATGGCACGAGACGCTGCGGCAGTTCGAAGCGGATCTGGAGGCGCTGAAGGCGCTGGTGCGGGATGAGAGCCGCGACCTGCTGGCACCGGCGGTGGCGGGGGCGGACTACACGATGCTGGCGTCGATCATGTCGGTTGCCGAGCACAATGCCTACCATTGGGGCGAGCTCGCGATTTTGCGACAAGTCTGCGGCACGTGGGGTCCGGGTCACACGGGGTGATTCTCGCTTGATACAATGCGGGTACCGGGGCCGGTTCGACGACGCCAGTGCGAGGCGCCGCAGCCTGCCCGCGCGGGAGCACAACCATCATGCCTGCGATGCCGAAGCCCGAGCCGCCACGCCAATCCAGCTACGAGTTCGCCATGGAGCAGCTTGCCGACCTCACCGAGGAGCGCGTAGCCGAGAACATCGCGAAGATCAAGCGCACCATCGGGCTCTACGAGCGCATCTACGGCATGTCCTCCGCCGAGATGCACGAGAAGCTTGCGGCTGGCGAGATCGAGGAAACCGATGATATCTGCACGTGGTCACAATTGGTCACCGTGCATCAATTGATCCTCGACGGCGACGCATGAGTAATGCCGGAGCGTAGTCTCGACTGGATCGCATTCGACCGATACCTGGCAATGCACGACCGCATGGTGGATCGAGCGCTCTCCTACTTCGCAGTGGAGTCCATGCTGGTCGTACCCGACATGATCACACCCAGGCTGGTTCGAATTCACGGCGACCTGGTCTGCCGGGGCGGTCTGGTTGTGCGTGTTGACAACTACTATCGGCGAGATGCGAGCGATCGCATTCAGGGCGTTGTGTATCGCTATCATGCGCAGTTCATTGAGCCACCCCTTCGCCGGATTTTCCGCTACGACAACGACCACACGTACAACCGCGAGGCGCACCCGGACGCCTTCCACAAGCACCTCTTCAGCGATCGTACCTGGCGAGAGGTCGAGGTCGTCCATATCGGCCGCGAGAACTTCCCGACGCTCGCCGAGGTGATCGACGAGCTCTAGCAATGGTGGCTGGAACACCGCGACGACACCCTGGTCTACTTCTGATACCAAACCCGAAAGATCAGGTTGCGGAACCGTGCGCTTCGCGCACGCCGGCGGGCAGCTGCCTGCGGCAGGCCCCTACGGATGTACGGATTGGCCAACCCACCGACCTGACCTGACAACACTCACCGCTTGCGGGCTTTCCAGATCTCCTCGCTGGGCCATCTCCGCGCCCACTCATGCGTGACGGTCGTGGACTCACGGTCGGTTTCCGCTGGCGCCTGCAACTCGAGCAACCCCACGATCTCGAACCCGTTCTCGCGCAGCAGGCGAATCCACTCGCCATGAGAGAGGTGAAACTCCACCGACTCGTCATCCGGCCACTCGAACCGGTGCATGCCGAACAATGGCCGCACCAGTCGCTCGCTGGCCATCACATCGATCGTCGCGTCGACCGGCGTGCAGAGCATCGAAAGCAGCCCGTTCACGAGGAAGACCAGCTCCCCACCCGGTCGCAACACCCGCGCCACCTCGGGAATCCAGCGATACGGGTCGCACCAGATGGACGCGCCGTACTCGCTGACCGCCAGATCGAAGCTGGAATCGGCGAACGGCAGCGTTTCGGCGTTGCCAAGATGCAACGGGAACTCGATGCCGAACTGCTCCTGCATCTTCCGGGCGGTCGCCAGTTGCTCCGGCGAGTTGTCGATGCCGACCGGCTTCGCGCCCATGCGGGCCAGCCACGCGGAAACATAGGCCGTGCCGCATCCGAGCTCGATCACGTCCATGCCATCCACAGAGTCCGGCAGCACGCCGAGTTCTACGTCCGGGATGGAGTATTGACCCCAGTTCGGTTCTTCTTCCCATTTCCGGGGCGCCCACAGGGCGAAATCCTTCGCCCATTCGTCCCAGAATCGCCGGTTCCTGAGCACATGGTCCGGGAGGTTGTCGACATCCGTCATCGCGCCCTTCTCCTTGGATAGGCATCAATCCGCGCCTCCTGCGACGCCCTGTAGTATATGTTCCGCTGCCGGTGTCCTATCGAGATGGCTATCTCACGTATACTGCCAGCACGGTCCCAATCGATCCCGCTCGCACCTTCAGGAGCAGCGCATGATCCCCACCCACCCGTTCGGACGCACCGGTCACGACAGTACTCGCATCATCTTCGGCGCCGCCGCGCTCTACAGCGCCTCCCAGGAGGTCGCCGACCGCACGTTGGCGCTCCTGGAAGAGCACGGCATCAACCACTTCGACACCGCCGCCAGCTACGGCGATTCGGAGCTGCGGCTCGGGCCGTGGCTGGAACACAACCGCGACAAGGTCTTCCTCGCCACCAAGACCGGCGAGCGCGAGGCCGAACCTGCCTACGACGAGATTCGCCGCTCGCTGGAGCGGCTGCGCGTCGACCACGTCGACCTGATCCAGCTGCACAACCTCGTCGACGAGGCTGAATGGGAGACGGCCGTGGGCCCCGGCGGCGCGCTGGAGGCAGCCATCCGCGCCCGCGACGAGGGGCTGGTGCGCTTCATCGGCGTCACCGGGCACGGCGTGACCGTCGCCGAGATGCACCGGCGCTCGCTGGAGCGGTTCGACTTCGACTCGGTGCTGCTGCCGTACAACTTCCCGATGATGCAGAATCCGCGCTACGCCGCGGACTTCGAGAACCTCGTCGCTCTGTGCAACGAGCGCAATGTCGCGGTCCAGACGATCAAGGCGATCACCCAGGCACCGTGGGGCGACCGCGAGCGCACCGCCGGCACGTGGTACGAGCCGCTGCGCGAGCAGGGGCCAATCGACCTGACCGTCGGCTGGGTGCTTGGGCGCGAAGGCGTGTACCTCAACACGGTCGGAGATCCCGATATCCTGCCGCTGACACTGGACGCCGCCGAGCGATTCGACGGCACGCGCCCAACCGACGAGGCGATGACGGAGCTTGTCCGGCAGTGGGAGATGGCACCGCTGTTCACCTGATCGCGCGCCGGCAGTCCGACGTGGCACGTGAAGGGATGTCACCGGCATGACTGACGCCCGAGAACGATTCCCTGTGAGCGCCGCCACCCTCGGGCGAGGGATGGCGGCGCTGCGCATCTTCGTCGGGATCATCTTCCTGGCCAACGGTCTCGCCAAGCTGACGGGACACCGCAACTTTGATGTCGGCTGGTACCGCGGCTTCCTGATCGTGCGCAACGAGGCTCGCAACATCCTCAACTTCGAGGTCAACCGGCGCGGCGAAACCGGCACGCGGGTTCCGTACCTGAAAGAGCTCGTCAACGATGTGATCCTGCCCAATTGGGATGTGATGCAGTGGGTGGTGACGTGGACCGAGATCGGTGTCGGGCTGCTGCTCGTGCTCGGGCTGCTCAGCCGCGGCGCGGCGCTGGTCGGGCTGCTGTTCCAGCTCTTCCTCGCGGTTGTGTACATGTCCAGCAACCGCTGGATGTTCGAACAACCACACGAGTATGTCCCGCTGCTGATCCTCGCCCTCGTTCCCGCCGGGTATGTCTGGGGGCTGGATGCGCTGGTCACCCGCCGCTGGCCGGGACTCCGACGCTGGCCGCTCGCGTAACCCGACGCCCTCGTTCGTTACCGGAGGACCGATCGTCCATGCCAACCGACACCGCTACTGACCTGCTCCGGCGCGACGACCACGACGAGCCATCCGTCTTCCTCCCCGAGAACCTGCTGCGCGAAGCCAGGCGGCAGCGGAAGCTGCCGGAAGGCCCGGTGCCCGAGATCTGCCTGCTCGACCCCGACGGCGACATCGCGCGCCATCTCGCGAGCGCGCCAGGCGGGGCCCGCTCGCCTTCGTGGGCGTGCTACCACACCGACCTGTGGGAGACCGACGTGCACGGCAGGCGCATCGGGGTGGTCGGCAACGCGGTCGGCGCTCCGTTCGCGGTGCTCGTCGCTGAGGAGCTGTTCGCGTCGGGATGCCGACTGCTCGTCAGCGTCACCTCCGCCGGCAGGGTCGCGGAGGAGCTTCCGGTTCCGGCCCGTATCCTGATCACCCGCGCGCTGCGCGGCGAGGGGACCAGCGGCGCCTACCTGCCTCCCGCCCCGGCGATCGACGCCGATCCCCAGCGGATGGAACAGGTCGGCACGGCGCTCGACCGATCCGGATTGCCCGTCATCCGTGGAGTCACCTGGACGACCGATGCCCCGTTCCGGGAGACGGAGAGCGCAATCGCGTCGGCCGCTCGGCAGGGCGCGCTGGCGGTAGAGATGGAAGCCGCCGCGCTCTATGCGTTCGCCGCGACGTCCGGCAACCCGGTCGTCTGCTTCGCGCACGTTACCAACAGCATGGCGGTCGACGGCGACGACTTCGAGAAGGGGCCGACCAACGGCGTGGACGAAGCCCTGCGCATCGCCGCCGTCACCGCATCCGCCCTGCTCGACCGCGACTGACCTGACCCTTGCCTCAAATCATCGATAACCACGCCGAGCCCGCCTTCGCGGCGGACTCGGCGCTGCTCGCTCTCCCAATCGAAGGAGCCAACCATGCCACCAATCGACACGATCGACCTCGCCTACGGCATCCCGCTCATCGTCGTCATCCCCACCGTGGTCGAAATCGCGAAGCGGAACGGTCTCCCCGCCCGGCTCGCCGGCCCCGCCGCGGTACTTGCCGCGACGGTGCTGATCGCGCTCGGGGATGTGGCGCTGGCGACCTCCGGCATGCCGATCGGCCAGCGCGCAGCCAGTTGGGCGATCGGCGGCATCGTCTACGGCCTCGCCGCCGCCGGCTTCTACAGCCTGACGCCATCGACACCGGGTGCTATCCTGCGTTCCGGCGACGCGCGCAACGACACCTAAGCCGCCGCATGCCCACCCCGATTCGCACCATGCCGGCACCGGAACGTGCCCCCTCGGTGACCGGATGGACCCGGAGCAACGATGTCAATGCAACCTGACGACCATCGCGAAGTTCCGCTCGACGGGGGCAACCAGGCCGAGGGCGTGGTTCGTATCGCGGACACCGTGCGCCGTCCGGCACAGTCCTGGTCGCCCGCCATTCGCGTGCTGCTCGTGCATCTCGAGACCGCCGCCCCCGGCATCTCGCCCCGGTCGCTCGGGACCGATGATCAGGGCCGGGATGTGTTCTCGTTCGAAGCAGGCACGGTTGGGCATTACCCGCTCGACGATGCGATGCGCGGCGAGGCCGCGTTGCTGGCCGCCGCCCGGTTGCTGCGACGCTACCACGATGCAACCGTCGAGCTGGTCCATCGCGGCGACCTGCCGTGGCAATATCGGGACCCGGATACCGCCCGTCGCGAGGTGATCTGCCACAGCGACGTCGCGCCGTACAACGTCGTTTATCGCGACGGACTATCGGCGGTGCTGATCGATTTCGACCACGCCGGACCTGGCTCGCGGTTGCGTGACGTCGCCTACGCCATCTACCGGTTCGCGCCGCTGGCGTCTGACGCGAGCTGCCGGGACTTCGGCTGGGATACCCCGCCGGACAGCATCGCCCGCTTCCGCGCCTTCCTGAATGCCCACGGTCCGTTCAACCGGGAGGGGATCGTCGCGATGGCCGAAAGCCGCGTCCGCGACCTGCGCGACGATATCCTGCACCTCGCCGAGACCGACCCGGATCGAGTGGCGACACACCTCGCGGAGGATCACGTCGGCTCGTACAACCGCGATCTGGCCTGGATCGCCACCAACCGCGAGGCGCTGGAGGACGTCATCCCGGTGGCGTAGACGCCTGCCCGGCATGCATCATACCTGACGTAGCGGATGCCTTGGCGGCGCTGCCAACACCGCCCATCGGGATGCCCGCGCCGCCAATGGCGTCCTGTCGAGCCATACGCCGACACGCCACGGGAGGCCATTGACCGCGCCGACCCCGTCTGCCATGACCTTGGCGAGCGCGGTCAAGACCTCCGCTACACGTCGCCAACGCGGACGACGCCGGTCATGGACGGATGCGGCCCGCAGTAGTATGCGTACTCGCCGGGCTCGTCAAAGGCAGTGCGAAATGAATCGCCCTCGTACAGCAACGGCGAGCTGTCGCGGGTGAGGTCTTCAAAGACCACCTGATGCGGGATCGCAGACGTGTTCGTCCACGTGACTGTGGCTCCGGCGGCGACCTCAAGCAGCGGGTCAGCGAACGCGCTGTCGAGAATGTCGGTGTGCGTACTCACCGCAGCAGCATCCTCCTGGCTGTCCTCGGCACCTTTCCCGCGCAGCGGAGCGTCTGTCGTCGCTACCACCACCCGGAAGGGGCGCAGCGCCGTACCTGTATCCGAAGAATACCCATCCGGTGACGCCAGCCAGGAATACGAACCCGGCTCATCCAGCGTGATCGTCGCCCGGGCGATCAGCGAATTCTCCGCTGTCGGCACCGCCCGCGCCGTCGTCTCGCTGCCGGATTCCCGGTGGACAAGGCGGAGTGTCGCCCCGGCGTCCGCGAACGGACTGACACCGTGTCCGAGCACCTGCATGTCAACACTTGTGGGAAGTCCGGCCACAATCAGTTCGACGGGATTTACAAGCTCCACGGTTGCCCAGCCGCCCGCGACCGCGTTCGGCGCCCGCGCGATCCACTGTCCGGCGGCGACCACCGTGCCGCCAGCCGCCAACATTGCCGTCACCTGTCGCCGGTTCATGCCGTCCTCCTTGTGCAACAACCAGACAGCAGGGAACTCCTGCTGCCTGTTCCTACACCGGTGGACGTTCGGGGGTTCCCGCGCCGCCGTCAGCGGTTCGGGGCGGATTCCGGAAGGGCGGTGTCGGCCATGTCGAGCGTGAGCATCTCGCGGGCGACCTCCAGGTCGATCAGGGTGCCGCGGTGGAGACGATCGTACACCTGGTTTGCCTTGCGCGTGATCAGGGGCAGGTCGTGTTCCTCGACCTGCCGGAGCGTCTCCCGCGCCGAGGGCACGTTCCGGCTCGCGAGGCGTGCGTAGTCGCCGATGACTGTGCCGGCAGGCTCCAGGAAGCGATGGAGAAAATCCCGCGCGATCGTGATCTCGTCGGGGTGGTCAACCAGCGCGGCGAGGACCTGATCGGATGCCGCGCAGGCGTCCAGCGCCTCCCGCCGCGCGTCCGCATCCGGAATCCGGCGCGCGCTGGCGCGCATGGTATCGATCAGGGTGTTCGCCTGGGCCTCAATCTCGCTCAACTCGGCGCCGTTTGAAGCAACGGGCGAGCTCGGCTCCGGATTCCCCGTCGCTGAATCATGTGTCGCATCGTCGGG
>JAUIGA010000160.1 GCA_030430125.1 Chloroflexia bacterium
CGTGCACTTTTCGCGTGATCCCCTAGCGCCGACCTATGCGGCGCCTCGGGCAACCTCCGCCGGTGTCGCGGGTGCATCCACCCCGTCAGGGGCGAATCCCGGCTTCTCGGCGAAGAACTCCTCCGGCATTGCCGATTTCAGGACGTCGTCCATCGTATCAGCCAGGACGAAGGTCATGTCCCGATGGAGCTCCTCCGGGAGCTCGTCGAGATCCACCTCATTCCTCCTGGGCAGGATGAACGTCGTGATGCCTGCCCGCTGCGCGGCAAGCGCCTTCTGCTTGATCCCGCCAACCGGCAACACCTGCCCGCGCAGGGTGATTTCGCCGGTCATCGCGACATCCTCTCGCACCGGCACACCCGACAGCAGCGAAATGAGCGCCGTCGTCATCGCCGTTCCCGCGGATGGACCGTCCTTGGGGGTCGCTCCGGCGGGGACGTGGAGGTGGATATCCGACGTTTCGTAGAACCGCGGGTCGAGCCCCAGATCCTTGGCACGCGACCGCACATAAGCCAGTGCCGCGGAAGCCGACTCCCGCATCACATCGCCCAGCTGGCCGGTGATGGCCATCGAACCCTTGCCCGGCATGCGTGTGGCCTCGATGAACATGATGTCACCGCCGACGCCGGTGACGCCGACACCAATCGACACGCCCGGCAATGCAGTCCGCTCCGCACGTTCCTCGTAGAAGAATCGCGGTCGTCCCAGGAAATCGCGGATATTCCCTTCGGTGATGCGATCGGGAACCTCCGAATCCGAGGCCACCGCTGTGGCCAGCTTCCGGGCGACCGTGCCGATTTCCCGCTCGAGATTGCGGACGCCAGCTTCACGCGTGTAGTGCTGGATGATCTCCATCAGCGCCTCGTCGGCCCACTCGACCTCGACATCCTGCACCCCGTTCGCCTTCATCTGCTTCGGCACCAGGTACTTCCGGGCGATGTGCTTCTTGTCGTCGTCGGTGTAGCCACTCAGCTCCAGAATCTCCATTCGGTCGCGAAGCGGCGCCGGAATCTGGTCGAGGAAGTTCGCGGTGGCGATGAACATCACCTGCGAAAGATCGAACGCGACATCGAGGTAGTGATCGCGGAACGTATCGTTCTGTTCCGGGTCGAGGACCTCCAGCAGGGCCGACGATGGATCCCCGCGCCAGTCGCTTCCGAGCTTGTCGACCTCATCAAGCACGAACACGGGATCCTTGGTCCCGGCCCGACGAATCGCCTGAATGATGCGCCCCGGCATCGCCCCAACATAGGTGCGCCGGTGACCGCGAATCTCGGATTCATCCCGCACGCCGCCCAGCGACATGCGCGTCATCTCCCGTCCCAACGCACGCGCAATGGACTGCGCGAGACTGGTCTTGCCAACGCCAGGCGCCCCAACAAAACAGAGAATCGGTTCGCGATGAATCAGGGGCTCGCCGCTGTCCGTCGCCTGATCCTGCTTCAACTTGCGCACCGCAAGGTATTCGAGGATCCGATCCTTGATCCGTTCGAGCCCGTAGTGATCCTCATCAAGGATCTCCCTGGCCCGCTTGATGTCGATGTGCTCCTCGGTCGTGGTGTTCCACGGCAACGAGGTGAGCCAGTCGAGATAGGTCTTGATGACCCCATACTCGGCGGCCGCCGGTGGCAGCTTCGACAACCGGTCCAGCTCGCGCCGGGCCTCCTTCTCGGCTTCTTCCGGCATGCCAACCGACTCGATCTTCTCCCGCAACTCGCGGACTTCGGTCTCGGTTTCGCTTTCCTCACCCAGCTCACGCTGGATAGCCTTCATCTGCTCGCGCAGGAAATACTCCCGCTGCGACTTGGACATTTCGTCCTGCACATCGGTCTGAATCTTCCGACCGAGCTCCAGGACGTCGAGCTCCTTGGTGATGAATGCATTGAGCTCGCGCAGCTTTTCGCTGATGGAATCCCGTTCCAACAGCTGTTGCCGCTCTTCGGCCTCCATGCGGAGGTTGGACGCGATGAGGTAGACGAGATGGCGGGGGTCGTCATCGATGTTCAACGCCGCCGTCACCAGCTCCTCCGGCAGGTGTGGCACCAGTCCCACCAGCCGCTGGAACAGATCGAGCGCGTTACGCGACAACGCCTCAACCTCGACCGATTCCTCGGCCGGCTCGGGGATGGTTCGTACGCGAGCCTTGAGGAACGGCTCCTCCTGCACGATTTCGAGCACCTGCATGCGCTCGGTGCCCTGCACCGCGAGGCGCACCGAACCATCGGGCACGCGCATCATCTGGTGGATTGTCGCGATCGTCCCAATGTCCAGGATGTCGTTCGGACCGGCATTCTCGTTGTCCGCATCCTTCTGCAGCACCATCGCCACCGTGCGGTCGCCAGCCATGACGTCATCGATCAGCCGAAGCGAACGCGGCAGCGCCGCGGCCAGCGGCACGAGCGTCTGCGGGAACACGACCGTTCCCCGAAGCGGCAGCAATGGCAAGACCTGTTCGCCGGGCGCATCGGCCGACTCGCTCGGAACATCGCGGTCAGGCTGCTCGGGGGACTCCGGCACCGGCACGTCGGCTTCCGCTGCCTGGATTTGCTCCGATCCTTCCGGAACCTGGGCTCGTTCGGCCTCGCGGGCTGGGGTCTGTTCCTCATTGGTCATGCGTGTGTCTCACTCTCTTCCACCGAAGAACCCGAGTCGCGAACCTCCACGGTTCGAGCCCGCCGGCGCGGCAGCGTGATGGTCAGCAGTCCGTTCTCGTAGTCAGCTGCGACGTCGTCGAGATCGACTTCGAACGGAATCAACACGTCTGCCTGGAATGGTCCGTACGGGATACGGGCCTCGTAGTACGAAAGGCAATGGTCCGTCACAGGTCGCTCTCGTATGCCGCGAATGGCAAGGACGTCACCTTCGACGACAACCTCGATGTCTTCACCGCGGAGCCCGGAAAGCTCCGCAACCACCTCGAGCGAGGTATCCGTCGAATACACATCGAGTGCCGGCCGCCATACCTGCAGGGATCGGGCACCTCCCGAACGGTTGCCCGACATCAGTGTTCGAACGATTTCATCGATATCGCTGGACTGGCGCCTGACAGCGCGGGCGCGTCCACGGCGAACCACGATCATATGTCCTCCGTTGGTTTCATGCGAGTGACGGATCAAAATCGTGTCGATGCGATTTCCGTCCGGACTTCTCTGCTGATTATAGCGAATGCACCAAATAGTTGCTACGGATCATATCAACTCTGGTTACCGACATCACCTAAGGCCACAGATGCCCATCCAGCATCACGATTACCAACGCCACCACCCCCCACATGGCGACCGACGCGAGCAGCCATCGATCGCGAAACAGGAGGATTTCGGGGCTCTCCCCGAATCCAGAGCCATAGACCAGATAGAGATACCGCAGGATCGCAAACGCCACGAAGGGAACCGTCAGCAACATGGCATCGTTGTCGGGGGTCGCCGACGATACAACCGTGTAGAGCCCATACGTCACCAGGGCGCTGACGGCGGCGATCCGCACGAGCTGGTCGAGCAACGCCGGTGTGTACCCGTGAAGCGATTGGCGATGCATTGCCGCCCTGTCACCAAGCGCGATCAACTCCGCCCGGCGTTTCCCGAACCCGAGGAACAACGCCAGGAGGAACGCGCAGAGCAGCAGCCAGGGAGAGATGGGAACCCCAACCGCGACGGCGCCGCCGATCGCGCGAAGCACAAAGCCAATGGCGATCACGGTGACGTCGAGTATCGCAACCTGTTTCAGCCAGAGCGTATAGCCGGCCATGAGGACAAGGTAGACCGCGATGACCCCGGCGAGTCCGGGTGTCACCACCGCCCCGAGCGCGAGCGCGGTGACCACCAGCACGGCGGCGACACAACCAGCCACACTCGGCGGCACGTCACCCGACGCGATCGGTCGCGTGCGCTTCAGCGGATGCGCCCGGTCCGATTCGGCATCTGCGAGATCGTTGGTGATGTACACCGCGCCGCTCGCCAAAATGAAGGCGATCGTGGCCACCACCGCCTCCAGCACCTCGCGTGGCTGGTCTGCTGCCGCGGCGAACACAACCCCGGCGAGGACCACGGTGTTTTTCACCCACTGCTGTGGACGCGTGAGTCGCAGAATGGCGGTTGCCATCGCGGTTGTTTCGGACCACCTCTTGCTCGACTGGCGGTGATCGATCATGCAGGGCACTCCGCGACAGGCGAGTCGGTCTGGGTGTGGACTCTGACTCGGGAGCCAGCGAGCGGCACCGCCGGTGACCGGGACGCCAGGTCCTCGATCGAGCCCCTCCGTGACTGGAACGCAGTCATCCACCAGTCCAGTTTGACACGGTTCACCGGCGAACCGGATAATCCCCCGCAGTATGCCTGTACTCCGACCGCGATCCGGAAGGGGGCGTTCGAGGTGGGTGGGGAGAAATCGTGAGCATTCAGACCTCCGATGTGTTCGAAGCCATGCGGGAAGACCTCGACCTGGTTAGGGAACGCGTCTCGCAATCAGCGCACATCGACTTCCCCATCGTCTCGGGGATGGTACAGGACATCGTCCAGGCAGGCGGCAAGAAGCTGCGACCGCTCCTGCTCCTCCTCGCCGGCAAGGCGTTCACCTATGATCGTCCGCGTCATGTCACCGCGGCGGCCGGGGTTGAGCTTCTACACACCGCCTCGCTCGTCCACGACGACAGCATCGATCGCGCGGCGATCCGGCGTGGCCAGCCGACGCTGAACTCCCAGCTCAACACCGGCTCGGTCATCCTCATCGGGGATTTCCTCTTCGCGCAGAGCGCCATCCTGGCCGCCGCGACGGACAACGTGCGGGTGGTCTCGATCTTCGCGTCGACCCTCGGCGACATCTGCGACGGCCAACTGCGCGAGATGCTCTCCGCACACATCCTTTCGGACAACCGCGACGACTACCTGAAGCGCATTTACGGCAAGACCGCGTCGCTCTTCGCCGGCGCCGCCGAAATGGGCGCCGTCATTGGCGGTGCCACCGATCGGGAAATTGCGCAGCTCCGGGGATTCGGCACTGACCTCGGCATGGCGTTCCAGATCGTCGACGACGTCCTCGACCTTCGCGAGACAGCGTCCGAACTCGGAAAACCCGCAGGCAACGACCTCAGGCAGGGTGTCGCCACGTTGCCAGCCATGATCTATGCCCAGTCCCTGCCAGCAGATTCCGCCGAGCGGGAAACGTTGGAACGCATCGTCGTCGGAGACGAAATCGACGACGCCGTCATCGACAGCGTCGTCGGTCGAATCCGGGAATCTGGCGCACTCGAAGCGGCGACCGCGGTCGCAGACGACTATGTTGCCAGCGCCGGGGACCGCCTCGACGTCGTCCGTGATGACGGCATCCGCTCGCACCTTCGAGACTTGCTCGCGATCACCGTCGCCCGCTCGACCTGATGACGACCTGCGGAACTGGTCATTCCGCTCGCAGCCGCTCGTCACCACGCCGACCAACCGGGATACCCATCCGCGTGGCGAAATCCCGTTCGAATCCTCCTGCATCGACTGCCGTGGCCACATGGACTGTCCCGGACCCCGCCGGCGTGGTCCTGCCGCGGTGTAGATCGTCGGTCGCCACCTCGATGCGCCACGCCTCGGTCTCGACGGTCGCTTTACCCAGCGCAACACCGACCGCGAGCGGGTCATGCAGGTAGAACGCATCCATCCCGCGCTCGCCAAACGTGCGCGCCGCAACTCGACGCACCAGGTCTGCAGTCGGTGCCGCATCATCGCCGGTGCGCTCCCATTGATCCCGAGCCACGACGGTCTGGTGCGTGACATCCAGCCCGACCGCGACAATGCTGGGCCACTCCGCTGACATCACCTGTGCCGCGGCGTGCGGATCCGCGAAGGCGTTGAACTCCGCATGCTCCGTGACATTCCCCGCCACCTGGAATGCACCGCTCATGATGACCAACCTGCCGACCTGACTGGCGAACGCCGGCCGCAAGCTCAACACCATGGCGATATTGGTCAGCGGCCCGAGGGCGACCAGGACCAGGTTGCCGGCGTATTCGTCGGCGGCCTGCAGGATCGCCTCGACCCCCGACAACGCATGCAGGGGAGCGCGTTGCTCGCCAAGATCCGCCCCACCCAACCCATCGGCGCCGTGGACGTGCGCGGCGTCGTGGAACGGAGCGGCGAGCGGTCGGCTCGCGCCACGGTATACGGATACCTCAGCCGCCCCAACCCATGCCAGCACGCGGCGCGTATTCTCGGTCGCGAGATCGATGGATACGTTCCCGGCGACGGTGGAGACTCCGACCACGTCATGTCCCGACCGCACGGCATAGGCGATCGCGAGCGCGTCGTCGACGCCCGTGTCGACATCGAGCCACAACGGTCCGACAGAACTGGCCGGACTATCCATGCGCCACCTCCTGGCGGGTCGATACGGCGGACTCCCATGGCGCAACCGGCGGCGTCTCGGTCATCTGTGCCTCGGTTTGCACCGTGATGAAGGTCGGCTTGCCGGATGCAAGCGCCTCGCGCAACGCGGGGGCAAAGGCATCCGGGTTCGTGACCTCGACACCCTGCAACCCGAACCCGCGCGCGATGTCGGCATAGGCAACTTCGTGAAAGTCGACCGAGTAGTATCGCCGGTCGTGATACAGGTGTTGCAGCTCCTTGATCCAGCCGAATGCCTGATTTGCCGTCTGGATCAGCACGACCGGCAGATTCAGGCGCGAGATCGTTTCCAGCTCCCCCGCGGCCATGCCGAAGCTGCCGTCACCCATCATGCCGACTACCCGACGGCTCCCCGCGGCATAGGCAGCCCCGACTACGCCAGGAAGCGCATACCCGAGTCCGCCATGTGCCCGTGGGATCACCGTCGTTCGACCGGCCCGTCGCAGCGGGTATTGGGCACCGAGATACGGCGTCGGTGTACCAGGGTCGGCAACGATCACGACCTCGTCGTCGAGAATGTCCCGCATCTCGCTCACCACCCGCTGGGGCTTCATCGGCCAGCTGTCGGACCTGGCTGCCGCGGCAATCTGGTCGAAATACTGCGTGCGCTGCGCGTCGAGTCGCCGGATCCGGTCGGCGTGACGCCGCTGCAGGTCGCGCCGGGAATCATGGAGCGCCGCAGCCAAATCCTCCAACGTTGCGCGCGCATCCCCGATCAGGAATGCTCCATTGGGGTACGTGTTGCCGATCTCACGCTCGGCGATATCCAGGTGGATCGTTACCGGCGGATCCGTTCGGCTCGGCAGCGACCACCCATTGGTGGTGGTCGAATCCGTGCGCGTGCCAATAAAGAACACCAGGTCGGCCTCGGCCACCCAGGCATTTGCATAGGTCCGCGCGCCGTTGCCGCCTACAATCCCGATGCTCACACTCGACGTCTCGGCAATGGCCCCCTTGCCATTGATGCTGGTCGCGACGGGGATGTTGCAACCTTCCGCCAGCTCGGTCAGCACTTCCCACGCTTCGGACGCAAGCACGCCGCCCCCGGCAACGATCACCGGCCGCTGGGCCTCCGCCAGGAGCCTCGCAGCCCGCTCGACCTCATCACGGTCTGCCCGTGGACGGGACACCGGCAATCGGTCTGAC
>JAUIGA010000161.1 GCA_030430125.1 Chloroflexia bacterium
AGCAGACTGACGCGGACCGCCTGGGTTCGCTCCCGACCGAGCAGCGAAATCCGGACACGCGGACCATCGACACGCTCACAACACTGGACATGGTGACGCTTCTCAATCAGCAGGACAGCACGGTCGTCGCCGCCGTGGCCGGTGCCCTGCCGCGCATCGCCGATGCCATCGACGTGATCGCCGCGCGAATCCGCGGTGGAGGGCGCCTCATCTACATCGGCGCGGGGACATCCGGGCGGCTCGGCGTGCTCGATGCGTCCGAATGCCCCCCAACCTACAACACGCCGCCGGGCCTGGTTGTGGGGTTGATCGCGGGTGGCGACCACGCGCTGCGGCACCCGGTCGAGAACATCGAGGATCGTCCCGACGAAGGTGCCGATGCACTGAAACGGATCGACATCACCGCCGCGGATGTCGTCGTCGGTATCGCCGCCAGTGGCCGCACACCATTCGTGATCGGTGCGCTCAACTATGCCCGCATGGTTGGCGCAACCACCGTGTCTCTTAGCAATGTCGACACCAGTGCCATGGCAGAGTACGCCGACATCGAGATCGCGGTGGTCACTGGCCCGGAACCAATAACCGGCTCAACCCGGATGAAAGCCGGCACCGCCCAGAAAATGGTGCTCAACATGTTGTCCACCGGCACCATGGTGCGGCTGGGAAAGACCTGGGGCAACCTCATGGTCGATGTGCAGCCGTCGAACGCGAAGTTGCGCAATCGCGCCATCCGCATCGTGGCCGAAGCGACCAGCCTGGCGCCCGACCGAGCGGCGGACGTCCTCGCCCAGGCTGGCGACGACGTCAAAACGGCGATCGTCATGCAGCTCCTCGAGATCTCCGCCGATGACGCCGCCGCCCGGCTCGACGCGGCGAGCGGCATCGTCCGCGACGCGCTTGGGCAGCAATCGTGACCGGTCCGGCATTTCTGGGAATTGACGGGGGCGGCACCAAGACCGACCTCGCCATCGTGGATAGAAATGGGAAGGTGCTCGCTCGCGGCAAAGGCCCCACGTCCAATCAGGCGGTGGTGGGGATCGAGGAGGCGATTGACGTTCTCGTCACGCTCATCCGGGAAACGACTGCGAAGGCCGCGCTGACCGTGCCGCTCGCCGCCGGATGGATCGGCCTTGCCGGCGCGGATCGACCGGACGAACGCGCCGCCTTCACCATGGCTCTGTCCGCCCTGGTCGACGACCTCCGGTTCACCAACGATGCCGAGCTCGTGCTTGCCGGAACGCCTGACGGTACCGGTATCGCCCTAATAGCCGGCACCGGCTCCATCGCCTGCGCGCGCACGGTCGACGGCGACACGGGCAGGTCGGGCGGATGGGGGCACATCTTCGGCGACGAGGGGAGCGCCTATGCCATTGCCGTGGCTGGACTGCGTGCCGTCGCTGCCGCCGTCGACGGACGCGGACCAGCCACTGCATTGACCGCGCCAATGCTGGACCACTGGCGCGCCGACACCCCGCAACAGCTCATCCCCCGCGTATATCACCCGGAGATGCGAAAGAGCGATATCGCGGCGGCCTCTCCCGTCGTAGTCGAGATCGCCGCTACCGGCGATGCGGTTGCCGAGGCAATCCTCGATCAAGCCGCCGACGACCTCGCGACGATGGTCATGTCGCTCGCGCGCCGCATGGCGTTCACGGACCCGCCCGAGGTCGCCTGCACCGGTGGTGTCATCCTGCAGGCGCAGCAAATTCGGGCGCGGATCGAATCCAGGCTCGACCCCGCCGTGGTACAAACGCGGCTGCGGCCCGTGGAGGATATCGCGTTGAGCGCCGCGAGAGCGGTACAACTTCAGGCAACGGAGAATTCCAGGTGAACAACGTACGCGTCCTGCGTGGATCGGTGCAACTTGGCTTGCACCTCGAACCCGCAACCGTGGTGATCGAGGACGATCGCATCGCTGCCGTCAACCGAGGACACGCGTCAAATGGCACCTTCGCCGATGACGTCCCGGTGCAGGACGTGGATATCCTGTCGGCCGGTCTCATCGACCTGCAGGTCAACGGCGGCAATGGCGCCGAGATCGGCAATACCGCGGAAGCGATCGACCATGTCTCCGCGTGGCTGCCGGAAACCGGGGTAACGGCATGGCTGCCGACCGTCGTCACAGCGCCGGCCGAGTTCTACCCTGGCGTCTTCGACGCGTGGAACCACGCCACCGCGGATGCCGGCGCGCGACCGCTTGGCTACCACCTGGAGGGACCCTTCCTCTCGCCGGCGAAGAAGGGCGCGCACCAGGTGCGGTTCATCGAGGCCGCCGATGACAACATCATCGACGGGTGGCTCGAACAGTCGTGTATCCGCATTGTTACGCTTGCCGCCGAGCGGCAAGGCAACCTCGACCGCATCCGGCGGCTCGCCGATCGAGGCATCGTCGTCAGTCTCGGCCACACCAACGCCACCTACGAGGAGTTCGTCGCCGGGGTCGACGCTGGCGCGACCAAGGCAACCCACCTCTTCAACACCATGCCGAACATCCACCACCGTCAGCCCGGCGCGATGGTAGCCGCGCTGGTCGACAACCGCGTCGCCGCCGGAATCATCCCTGATGGCGTCCACACCCATCCCGCGATGGTGCGGTTGGCAATCAAGACCAAGGGCGTGGGCCACATGGTGATCGTGTCGGACATGATGTCGGCGGCCGGCCTGGCACCCGGCACGTATGGGCTCGGAGGGCAGGAAGTCACGGTCGACACGAACTCCGCCCGACTCGGGGATGGCACGCTGGCGGGCGCGGTCGTGACCATGGACGCAGGTATACGCAACCTGGTGAGCTGGACCCACGCAAGTCTTCCGGAAGCCCTCCACATGGCAACCGCGGTACCAGCGCGTGTCGTTCACGAGCCCGATCGGGGCGTGATCCGTGCCGGCGCGTACGCCGACCTCACGGTCTGGTCGCACGACCTGCATATCCAGGAAACGTTCGTGGGCGGCGTGAGCCGATACCGGAACACCGCCTGATCCGGCATCGGGATACAGGCGTCGCCGTGCTAGACTCCGGCAGGAACCAACGCGACGGGCAAGCGCTCACGCGTCAACGTTGCCTGTCCATGCACAAGCGCCAACAGGAGGATCCATGAGCCTGTCGCTCAAGGACGTGGAACATGTGGCCGCACTGGCCCGACTCGGCCTGACCGAGCAAGAACTGGAAACGCTGCGGGATCAGCTCTCGTCGATCCTCGGGCACATCGAAGTGCTCAACCAGCTCGATACCGATGCCATCTCGCCGACCGCGCAGGTGATTGCGGTCGACAATGTGATGCGCGACGACACCGTCGAGCCATCGCTGGCCCAGGACACGGTCGCTGGTTTGGCGCCGCGGAGCTACAACGGGTTCATTGCGGTCCCGGCGGTCCTTGGCGGCATGGACGAGGAGGGCGCATGAGCGAGCTGACCCGCATCACCGCGTCCGAAGCCCGGCAGCTGCTGGACAACAAGGCCATCAGCGCCGTCGAGCTCACCGACGCGCACCTCGACCGCATCACAGCGGTCAATGGTTCGGTCCACGGCTTCCTTCACGTCATGACCGATGTGGCACGTCGCCAGGCACAGGCGGCCGACGACGCTATTGCATCCGGTGCAGGTGGCCCGCTCACCGGCATCCCGGTCGCACTCAAGGACATCCTCTGCACCACCGACGCGCCGACTACAGCAGCGTCAAAGATCCTTGAAGGCTACGTAAGTCCGTATGACGCGACGGTGGTCCGCCGTCTCCGGGACGCCGGTGCGGTGTTCCTCGGCAAGACCAACACCGACGAGTTCGCGATGGGGTCTTCCACAGAGAACTCGGCGTTCGGCCCGACACGCAACCCATGGAATCTCGACACGGTACCGGGCGGCTCCAGCGGTGGTTCGGCCGCCGTCGTGGCCGCGCGCGCGGCGATGCTCTCCCTGGGGTCGGACACCGGAGGCTCGATCCGCCAGCCGGCCGGATTCTGCGGCGTTGTCGGCCTGAAACCGACCTATGGCCGGGTGTCCCGCTTTGGCCTGATCGCATTCGCCAGCAGTCTCGACCAGATCGGTCCGTTCAGCCGCACCGTCGCCGACGCCGCAACGTTCCTCACCGCCATCTCCGGGAAGGATCCGGCCGATTCCACCTCGATCGACACCGAGGTTCCGGATTTCGCCGCCGATCTGCCGTACGACCTCAAGGGACGCCGTATCGGTATCGCCCGCGAATACACCGTCGACGGGATGGAGCGGGGTGTCAGCGAGGCGGTCGAAACCGCGATCAAGACGCTGGGCGATCTCGGCGCCGAGCTGGTCGACGTATCGCTGCCGCACACCGAATACGCGCTGGCCACCTACTACATCACCGCGCCGGCCGAAGCCAGCGCCAACCTCGCCCGCTTCGACGGTATCAAGTATGGGAACCGGCGGGAGGAAGCCACCCTGCAGGATACCTACCTGCGCACCCGAGGCGAAGGGTTTGGCGCGGAGGTCAAGCGTCGGATCATGCTCGGCACCTACGCGCTGTCCAGCGGCTACTACGATGCCTACTACGTGAAATCGCAGAAGGTCCGCACCCTCATCAAGCAGGATTTCGACAAGGCATTCGAGCAGGTTGACGCCATCGTCGCGCCGACCTCCCCTACCGTCGCGTTTGGCATCGGGGCACGCATGGACGATCCGTACCAGATGTACCTGGCCGATGTCTTCACCATTCCGGCGAACATGGCCGGCATCCCTGGTATCTCGGTACCGTGCGGGCTGAGCAATGGCCTGCCCGTTGGGCTTCAGTTCCTCGGCAAGGCGTTCGACGAGCGATCCATTCTGGCGATCGCGCATGCATACGAGCAGGCCAGCGACTGGCACACACGCGAGCCCGCCGCCATCAACTAGACGGCCTTCGTGGATTTGCGCGGGTCAGATGCATCTCCGGCTCCGACTCGCGTGCCTCCGGCGCAAACCGCGCACAGGCATCGACGTTCGGGCCCGGCCCGGTACCTTGAAAAACCGAATGGGTTCCCCTATTCTTGCGCGTGGGCCTCTAGCTCAACGGCAGAGCAACGGACTCTTAATCCGCAGGTTCAGGGTTCGAATCCCTGGGGGCCCACCAGCCAGCGTCACGAAAACCCCGGCTCGCGCGCGAGCCGGGGTTGCTGTTTGGCGACGCTTTGCACACACTTCCGAGATCAGCCCGAATTCACATCGCTTCAGGGCGATTCCTTCGGAGTCTCGCCGTAGCGCCGCCCCTGTGGCGGGCTCCATGCACGATCCACCCAACGCCAACTCGATGAGACCCGTCTCCTGCTGGATCATCCGGCGCGGGATGAGGCTACCCAGCGGTCATGCCCGCCACACTCTCCGGTGGCGAGATGTCTGCCACGGCCGTGAAACCCATTCGCACCACAGTTGTTATGTTTCTGCAATGTCCACCTACAGGCGTGTTACGAGCGTGCAACGGTCGCAAACCTAAGCTTGCAGTGGCTGGATCGTGTGTCAACGAGGTCTAGTCCCGTTCTGGTGGCGACGCCGGCGACAGCCGCGCCTCGCCTCAGTTGCACCCCGTGATGTGGGAATCGGATGAATGCTGTTGGGACCAACAAGAACCGGCCGAGTCATCACGCGAACTGCGCCACTCAACGCACGCCAGCATTCGGTGTCGTCGGTGGGCCTGGTGAAGCTGCAATCGTCACATACGAGGAGCATCTCATGGACTTGCCCCACACATCCCTCGCCGTTGAGCTGGCGAACCTCCTGATCTCGGACGATCGCTACCCGACCGAACGGGAGTACCTGGCCGCCCGCATAGCAGACCGGATGAATGGCGATCCCGCCTTCGCGGAATTGGTGGACACCGACATGAACGCCGCGCTGGATATCCTCATCGACGAAGCCCGCTCGTACCTGCGTCGGTTCGGCGACGCCATCGTCGATGAGGCCGGAGAACGCCTGGCACCGGATCGGTGAGTCACGCACCCGTCTTCAGGCGGCGTGCCAGTGGATACTCGACGTCCCGGACAGAGCCATTCCAGGGGCGGAGAAGCATCGACAGTGGATGCCACGGTTGATGCTGCGATCTTGACGACACCTCCCGCCGTGGACTGACCCCGGCAGGTTGCGGTTTCACGCCATCGCACCCGGTCTCCAGAAGATGATCGAGACCGGGTTCGGGTGAGAATCGACCGGCCAAAGCTCGCCGTCACGCATCCTGGTCAATCGATCAATTGCCGATTCGAGCTTCCGTTCGTGCAGGTTCCCGGCGCCGATGTACATCCGTCGTCGGAGCATCGCGAACGCGTCATCCGGTGTCCCGAGCGCCTGCGGCACCTGTGGCGGGAGTACGGCCTCCTGAGGTTCCGCACCGAGTTCGAGAAGGACAGCCTGCAACTCCTCGCGACACGGCAGTCGCAACCGCTCCTCGCCGTACACCGCACGCCAAAACGGAGCCATCGCGAATTGCGGTGGGTGGTCGAATGCCACCAGGGCGGCAATGTCTGTCGCAACCCGATCGATCTTCCGCACGAATGGCTCTATGTCCTGCACGCCATAGGTCACATGCGCGGCGAACACCAGTGACGCCGGGGCGATGTCGGCGTCCTCCCATCGCGCCGGAACCACCGAGACATTGTCGATGCCGCGACGCTGGATTTCCGCTTCGAGCACGCTCCGCATGGCTGGTGACGGCTCTACCGCGACCACCTCTTGCACGCGACTGGCCAACGGCAACGCGATTCGTCCTCCACCGGCGCCGACATCGACCGCACGGCCATCAGCACCGGCAAACGCGGCGAGCACGTCGACCGCCGGGTCGACCGTGGCGTCAGCCGGTCGGAACCGGCCGGCATTCGGCTTCCAGATGTCGGCATCCGCCTGATCCGTGCGAAGCCGTTCCGCCTGGTCCCGCTCCTCCCGAACCATGCGATCGTGGCGCTCGACTGCGGTTTCCATCCAGACTCCTTGCTGTTGTCATGCCACCAGAGCCGGCGTCGCACCGCCATACCGGCTTGCGCCGCTCGCATTCGACCGTAGCATGGTGGCGGCATGGAAACTGGGCGTCCGGGTTGACCCGACGCCCTGGCATGCCATGTGGTGCAAAACAGAAATGCATAGGGTCCGGTCCCAACGTTGCGACTTTCGCCGCCAACGGAATGCGGGAGCTCGTTCCCTATGCACCTGCATCGTACGCACGGTGTGCCGGGATGTCAATACCCGTTTCGGCCCAAAACGCGACTCGGGCTCCCGGCGCATGCGGGTCGCCACCATGTCATTCGTACCGGTCGTCAACGCGACCGCCGCAGAGGTGCACAAATACGAACATTCGTTCTGATTTCTGGTATAATCATGGCAGTGAGCGGGATTCGGAGCCGGCCCATTGCACCCGAGGTCGGCACCGAATCCCTTCACACCCCAGCCAGCGCCAAAGCGCATGATGAAGGAGCACTCGATCATGGCCGTGGAACAGCTGACCCCGATTACGCCCACCGGTGAACGCAGCGCCGAGGAGATTCTCGACCTGCTCGGTCGGCGCTTTCGTCCCGAAGCGATCCAGCAGCGC
>JAUIGA010000162.1 GCA_030430125.1 Chloroflexia bacterium
ATCTCAACCTTTGGTCCGATGAAGGCGCCATCCTCAGTCCGGATCGACACATTCGCGTCGCACCGGAATGCGCCTTCCTCCATGTTTCCGGTCGAAGCACCGATATAGCGGAGGATTTGTCGAAGCGCGACGAGATATTCGCGCGCCTCTTCGGGAGAGCGCAGGTCGGGTTCTCCCACAATCTCCATGAGCGGGACCCCCGATCGATTGAGATCCACCAGGCTGTCACCTTCGTCGTGCTGATCGTGGACGAGTCTCCCGGTGTCTTCCTCGATGTGCACCCGGGTGATACCTGCCGTGCATGCCCGACCATCCACGTCGAATGTCAGCGCCCCGGCGAGGCAAAGCGGCAAGTCATACTGCGAAACCTGGTATCCCTTCGGCAGATCGGGGTACACGTAGTTCTTGCGGTCCATCTTGGAGTCATGCGCGATGTCGCAGTTGAGCGCCAGACCCGTCCGAACCACGGTCTCGATCGCGGCCCGGTTGATCACCGGCAGCGCGCCAGGCAGACCGAGACACACCGGGCACACATGCGTGTTCGGCGGGGCGTCGGCATAGTCCGCCGAACATCGGCAGTACATCTTCGACTTCGTCAGAATCTGGGCGTGAACCTCCAGGCCGATCACAGTCTGGTAGGTTCGCTCGGTCGCATGTGCTGGCACTGGATTTCTCCCGGGCAGGCTGATGGCATCCGCACCGGCTGGTACGTCGGAATGACAACGTGAGCCTGGGTCGCGATGCGGACCAACGCGCGTGTTTGCAGGTAGGATAGCCTGTTTGCGAGGGGCACGAAACCATGGGCAGAATCGCGCGGCTGCATAAGGAAGATATGCTACCATCGTGCTGAATGCGCCCCAGGTCACACCGGGGCGCCGCGAGCGTGTGAGATGAATCTACCCAACCGGATCCGCCTCGCCGGATCGGAACTGCAGCCGTTTCAATCGGGAATGGACCGCACGGATTCTCCTGCATGGACGCGCGCTGGATGGCGGCAGACGGAGGCATCTCAGGAACCATGGTGGCAGCAACTCCTCAGCAGATGGTGACCGGAATCATCAACGGTCTGGAGGTGACGGCTCCGGTCGGCACGACGATCCTCGAAGCGTCGCGCGCCGCCGGGATCGAGATACCGAATCTTTGCTACCAACCGCTGCTGCGGCCATGGGGATCGTGCCGAATCTGTACCGTTGAGGTGCTCGGCAAGCGTGGCGGCCTCGTCGAATCGTGCGCGGCGGTGTTTCAGGATGGCATGGAGGTGCTCACCCACTCTCCGGAGGCCACGACCTCCCGCCAGTACATACTCCAGATGTACCTGATCGACCACGCGCTCGACTGCCCAACCTGTGACAAGTCCGGCGAGTGCTACCTGCAGGACAACACCTACCTCCACAACATCAACGCGAATCCCTACCGGCGCCCGAAGCTTGCGCAGCCGTACCAGCACTTCAGTGACACCATCGATTACAAGTGGGATCGCTGCATCATGTGCAACCGCTGCACGAGGGTCTGCGACGAGATGATCGGTGTGGTGGCCATCGAGCAGGCCAACCGCTCGCTGGAAGCTACGATCTCGCCAGCGTTCGGCCGCGACCTCTCGGACACAGCCTGCACGAATTGCGGCATGTGCATCGCCGTCTGCCCGGTCGGCGCGCTGACGGATCGCCATTTCGGCCATCACCCGTGGGAACTCGACGCCACGGAAACAATCTGCGGATTCTGCGATGTTGGCTGCACGCTCAACATCGAGTCCAACAAGGGCATCGTCCGACGCACCACGCACCTCTGGGAGCGCGGGCTCAATCACGGATACACCTGCGAGCAAGGTCGCTGGGGGCATGAAATCGTTCAGGGGCCCGACCGCATCCACCACGCCAGGGTGCGCCCGGGCGACGGACGAGCTTATGAGGTCGACATCGACGAGGCCTACGAGGAAGTCGCCGAACGCCTCGCCCACTATCAGGGGCCGACGTTCGCGGCCCTGGCCTCAGGCGAGAACACCAACGAGGAGGCCTACGCCCTCCAGCAGTTCAGCCGCGCGGTGATGCAGTCGAACAGTGTCGACCGCGTCATGTCGCCACGCCAGATCGATGTCGAACGTGCAACCCGCCAGACGCTCGGCCTGCCGGTGTCGAACACCAACAACCAGCAGGAGTACTTCACGGACGTCAATAACCTGCTGGTGGTTGGTCCGTCGGTGTTCGAAGCAGCACCCGTATTCTCCTATTGGATCAATCACTCCCGGCATTACCGGGAAGCCCGCATCGCGGTTGTCTCGACCGAACACTATCTGCTTTGCGATCGAGCGGTGATCTGGCTGCAACCGAAACCGGGCACGACCCATCAGGTCGTTGACGCGGTCTCCGCGACCATCGTCGCGCTGAACCTGCAGGCGCCCGGCGACGCCGACATTGCGACACTGGTGCAGCGGCTTGGCCAGATTGATCTCGCCGACGTCTCGAGGGCCAGCGGGGTCGACGCGGACGACATCATCGCAACGGCCAGACTCTTCGTCACCGGGTTTACTGTTGAGTCCGATCTTGCCAGCGCCCCGGGCGAACGAGTAGGAGCGGTCGTCCACACTGTCGCCCACGACTTTGGCGTGACCGCCGCGCAGGAGTATCCCGACGCCAGGGAGATCACCGAAGCTTGCACGAACCTTTCGATCCTGACAGGAAACCTTGGACGGGCCGGCGGCGGGATTGCCTCACCGCGTGGTGGCGCGAACTATCAGGGCACGACCGACCTGGGCATGGTGCCTGACCTGCTTCCGGGCGGGATACCGGTCAGCGATGACGCGGCCCGCACCACGCTTGAACGCCACTGGCAGTCCCGGTGGGCCGGACACGTTGCGACATCCAACGGCTATGTGCAGACCCGGGAGCTTCCGGTTGAACCGGGGATCGGGGTCGACGGACTCGTCGAGGCAATCGAAGGTGGACTCATCAAGGCGATGTGGGTCGAAGGCGGTCCGCGCACACGGTCGTTCTTCCCGAACACACGACTCTTCGAAGCACTCCAGAAGCTCGAGTTCCTGGTAGTCGCCGACAGCTACGAGTCACCATTGGCATCGATTGCCGATGTCGTGCTGCCGGTGGCCGCCAGCCTTGAGAAAGACGGCACATTCACGTCCTTCGACCGGGTCGTGCAGCGCCTGCGCGCCGCCGTACCCGCCCTTGGGGAGGCCCGATCCACGCTGGAGCTGCTGGCAAACATCGCGTCTCGCTTCGGCTACAGCCTCGACTACGGTCATCCGTCTCAGGTCATGCGGGAGATTGCGGCGGTCGTTCCGAGCTATCGCGGTATCTCGTATGCCTACCTCGAACGAGAAGGCATGGTCACGCCCATCACCGAGAATGGCGGAGCTGGCGTGGCGGTTCTGGACACAGCGTCGGGACTCGTCCCCGAGGTGCGAAACCCTGCATAGGTACTGACACGTCCGGTTGAACAGGTACGAGGCAACACAACTATGTTTGACGAAGTCAAGGGATTCGCGGTAACGCTGAAGCGGCTCGCCGCTCCGAAGGCCACCATCGACTATCCGGAAGAGAAGCGTCCAATGGCGCCGCGGTATCGCGGGCTCCCCTCGCTTCGCACCGATCCGGCAACCAACGAGCCGTTGTGCGTTGCGTGCGGGTTGTGCGCCCGGATATGCCCGACGTCGTGCCTGGAAATGAACGTGGTGCCGTCGGAAGAAGGCGACCGTGAACTGGGAGAGTTCGTTCTCAAGGCTGGACGATGCCTCTTCTGCGGACTCTGCTCGCAGGTCTGCCCGGTCGATGCGATCACCATGAGCCAGGAGTACGAGCTGGCGGTCATGGAGCGCGATGGCCTTGTCTACACCAAGACAGAGCTCGCCCAGTTCGGTGGCCAGATGCCGAGCTGGTGGGATTCCGGTGTCGGTCCGGAAAACCAGAACACCAACGCCCCGACTCGCTACGACCGTTTCCGGGACAACGCGTCGGAGTTGTACTAGCCGCAGCGGGGATCGCCCAGGCACATCCGTCGTGCATCAGGAGAACCGGGCCATCGAGCCCGGTTCTCTGCAATGTGCCTACAACTTGATGACGCTCCGCTCGATGTGCACCCTCTTCGAAGATCGAGCAGTCAAACCATCGGCATGGGTTCCGCGTTTCGCAATGGCAGCGTTCGCGATGACGTCATACGGAAATCAGGTGATCACGCCACGACCGCCCCTGTGGCGGCCTAGCCGCTCGGAACACACAGAGTCGGCCGCTCAACGGTGGTTCGTCCAGCACTCACCCGAACTCCGAATCTCCCGGTTTGGGCATCAAGCTTCTACCCGAGCACTCGTTTCGACCGCTCCGCCGACATCAATCTCGCGGCCAGACCGAGGGCTTTGACGCGATCTGCTGGCGAGTCATCGGCATCCGGCAACGGTCCGAATATGCCGTCCAGCGAGTTCGTGGCAGGGCGAATCTCAATTGCTCCGTCATCCCGCATCACGAATTCGACAGACGCGGTAGAATCACCGCCCAGGCACTCCAACACGTCTTCGGGAATCGTGACAGTGCCATCCCGCGATACGGGCACAACAACAGGTTTCACGGCCGGCTCCTTTCAGATGTATCCACATCATGATTTTAGCAGGGACTGTACTGAAGACCGGTCGGCAGAAGGAGCGGAGGAACGGCGTACAGGATCGCAGCTTGCGGTCCAGTTTGCCTCGAAGGTCGGTCAGACCGAGGCAGCCACCAGGCCACGCAGCGTCTGGAGGTTCCGTCCATCCTCGATGTCGTCATCCCCCTTCTCTGTCTCCAGCAGTCCGGGAATGCCAATCAGCCTCGGGTCGTTGACGAGGTAACGGAACCCGTCCAGGCCGATCTCGCCCTCGCCGATGTGATCGTGACGATCTCGCCTGCTTCCAAGCGGGAACTTTGAATCGTTCAGGTGGATGGCTTTCAGCCTGTCCACGCCGATGGTGTTGTCGAACCGCCCCATCACGTCCGCATACCCAGCTTCCGTTCGGAAGTCGTACCCGGCGGCGAAGATATGGCAGGTGTCGAGACAGACCATGACGCGGTCCTTCGCTTCGACCTGATCGATGATCGCGGCCAGCTCCTCGAAGCTGCTGCCCAGGTTGGTTCCCTGGCCTGCGGTCGTTTCAAGGAGTGTCGTCACCTTGGCGTCAGGGAGATTTTCGTGGATCCGGTTTAGCGAGTCCGCGACCGCGGCAAGTCCCAATTCTTCCCCACTCCCCGTGTGCGAGCCGGGATGGATCACGAGATACGGAATCGCCAGCGTGTCGCAGCGCTCCAACTCCTCTTGATATCCAACGATCGATTTCGTTCGCAGATCGTCCTTTGGGGACGCGAGATTGATGAGGTACGACGCGTGCGTGACGATCTTGTCGATCCCGGTCCGGGTCCGCTCGTCGAACCACCGTTCGACGACGTCGTCAGGCAGCGGCTTCGCCTTCCACTGGCGTTCACTCTTGGTGAACACCTGGATCGCCTCCATGTCGAAAACCTCGGCACGGGCGAATGCCTTGTCAACACCACCGGCGACCGATACATGCGCTCCGAACGACAGACTCATTCCGACTCCTTCTCTCTGCGTGTGTCTGGTTCCCGATCCGCCAGTGACCTGGCGATGTCTTCGTACCTCCCGCGGTCGAACCCAACAATGGCGTCGTCGTCGGTCAGCAGGATCGGACGCCGAATGAGGCGCGGCTCCTCCAGCATCATCTCGAGCAACGCTTCTTCCGGGAGATTTCGTTCGGCCAATCGCTCCTTGCGGTACGGGGTACTGCGCGTGGACACCAGATCCGACGGCTTCATCCCTGTTCGTTCCAGTACGCGCTCCAGTTCGTCCCGCGAGAAGGCATCCTTAAAGTACTCGCGCGGTTCGTAGTCGATTCCGTACTCCCCGAGTACGGCCGCCGCGTTGCGGCACGATGTTCACGAGCGATAGAGGTACAGGATCGGCGTCATGGTGAACTCCTTCCCGGATAGGTTCCCACCGGGCACATGCTAGACTTCAGGTCGAATCGACCGCTCAGTTGTCAGGAGCGACCGCCAATTGGCACAACAGCCCAGCCACCTGCACGATGGCCAGCAGCTCCCCTGCCTGTCGATTGTCATCCCTGTATACAACGAATCTCGACGAATTGGCCGGACACTTGAAACGGTCGATCGATACCTGCACGACCACCACCTGCGGGCCGAGGTCATCGTGGTCGATGACGGCAGCACCGACGACACCGCGGAGATCGTCCGGCGGGCAATCGAGCCGGGCAACGGCTTCCGCCTGGTCGAGACACCGCACGGCGGCAAGGCACAGGCAGTGTTCCGAGGGCTCATGAAATCCGACGCATCCATCGTCGGGTTTATGGATGCCGATCTCGCAACTCCGCTTTCCACGCTGGATGCCGTCTTGCAGCGCGTCGGGGCCGGAGCCGACATGGTCATCGGATCCCGCGAGGGTACGGGCGCTCTCCGGATCGGCGAGCCGGGTTATCGCCATGCGATGGGGCGGGTGTTCAACTGGATCGTCCGACGCCTTCTGCTGGCGGACATCGACGACACGCAATGCGGCTTCAAGTTCATGACGCAAGCCGCACGCGACCAGGTGCTTCCGCTCGTTCGACTCTACCGGAATGCCGGCCCGATCACGCAGCCGCGCGTGACGGCGTTCGATGTCGAGCTCCTTTACATCGCGCGCCAACTCGACCTTCGCATCGACGTGGTGCCGGTGACATGGTCGTATGGCACCAGCAGTACGGTCAGTCCCGTCCGCGACACCCTGCAGAACCTTCGAGATGTGTTTCAGGTCTGGATCAACGGACGCCGCGGCTACTACCGGTAGACCGGAGATGAGGACCGATACGCACAGTCCAGTCGACGGGAGTCCCTCTTCGTCGGACCTCGCCATCACTATCGCCGCGAGAATTGCTTCTCCAGTTCCGCTTGAGACATGTGCAGCATGGTGGGTCGTCCGTGACCGCACGCCCGAGGCTGCTGGGTGAGTTCGAGCTGACTGACCAGCTCTCGCATTTCGTCGAGGGACAACGCCTGGCCAGCGCGGATCGACGTGTGGCAGGCTGCGCTGATCGCCACCGAGTCCAGCCACGATTCGCCGGAGCCGCCATCCGCGAGCTCGCCCAGAATGAGGTGCATGCGCTCTCGAATGTCAACACGGCGCATGATCGCCGGAACGCCACGCACAATGACCGATTGCTCGCCGAATGCATCGAGATCGAAGCCGATCGCCCTGAGCTCGTCCATCGATCGCTCCAGGATGGCAACCTCGTGTGGCGCCAGGTCGATGACCAGGGGGTCGAGGAGCGCCTGGCGATCCACCCGCTTGCCTTCGATCTGCGAAAGGATCTTCTCGTACATGATCCGCTCGTGGGCGGCATGCTGATCGATCAGGAACATCCCACCCGGTCCCTCGGCGATGATGTAGGTGCCCCCGACCTGACCGAGAACCCGC
>JAUIGA010000163.1 GCA_030430125.1 Chloroflexia bacterium
GGGGACGACGAGGAGACCGAGGACGAGGACAACGCCTCGTAGGGGCGGCGCAGCCGCCGGCTCGGATTGATAATGGGGTGGGGCGCGTTGTCTCCGGGGATCAAGCTTGGCTTGGAGTGACATCATATGAAAGAACCGTGCGTGTACATCATGGCGAACGCGCACCGGACGATCTACACCGGCGTGACGAGCGACCTGTATTCGCGCGTCTGGCAGCACAAGCATCACGCCTTCGAGGGATTCACAAAGCAGTACGACTGCACGCGCCTGGTCTACAACGCCGAATTCGGCCGAATGGACGATGCGATTGCGTGGGAGAAGGCCCTCAAGGGCAAGTCGCGAGCGAAGAAGATCGCGTTGATTGAGGCGGAGAACCCCCGCTGGAATGACCTGGCGTGGAACTGGTACGACGGGTGAGACGGGTGACGATGGCAAGACACCAACGAAACCCACGTCACCCAGAGCGAGGGCCAGAGGCCCAATGCGAAGGGTCCTCCCCACTGACTCCCCTCCAATGGAGGGGAGAACCCTCCCCGCGCGAAGCGCTCGGCAGCTTGCTGCCGCGTCGTCGTGGGTCTCGAGAAGCGAAACCAGACGCTGTTCGCGCTGCGCTTCGCGCGGGGACCCCTCGACAGGCTCGGGGTGACGGTTGGGAGTAGGCGCGAGGTCTTCAGCGATCGAAGGCGGCTCGGGGTGACGTTGAGTTGAATTGGGGGGCGCGTCGTCTCGAACAGGTGACGAAGCGGGCATCAATCATCAGGAGGAACGAACACCGGCATGCAATCATTCCTGGCCATGGTCGTCGCCAACCTGAAGATGACCGTCCGCAACCGGCAGGCGATCTTCTGGAACCTCGCCTTCCCCGCGATCTTCATCCTCATCTTCGGGGCGGTGTTCGACAGCGGCGGGCTCGACGAGTTCACCGTCGGCATCGCCGGGGCGGACAGCGAGTTCCGCGCCAGCGTCACCGCCGTGATGGAGGCGAGCGGCATCTTCGAGGTCCACGAGGGCAGCGAGGCCGACGAGCTCGACGCGCTGGGGGACGACGACCGCGCGGTGGTGCTCGTCTTCCCCGAGGACGGCAGCAACGCGCCGGTGCTGCTCTACAGCTCCAGCAGCGGCGGGCCGACCGGGCAGATCGCCGTGACCGCGACGCGCAGCTACGTCGCCGAGGTCGCGGGGGCGTCCAGCGGCATCCGTATCGAGAGCCAGGAGGTGGAGACGCTGGACGCGAGCTACATCGACTGGTTCATCCCCGGCATCCTCGGCATGAGCCTGATGAACTCGGGCATCATCGGTATCGCCACGGCGTTCGTCTCCTACCGCGAGAAGGGGATCCTGCGGCGGATCAAGGTGACGCCGTTCCCGCTGTGGAAGTTCATCCTGGCCCGGATCGCGGCGGCGCTGGTGGTGGCGCTGGTGACGAGCGCGATCCTGATCGGCATCGGCCTGCTGGTGTGGGACCTGACCGTGAAGGGCAACCCGCTGCTGATCGTGTTCGTGCTGATGCTGGTGGCGATGGCGATGCTGGCGATCGGCTACGCGATCGCGGCGATCGCGCGGAACACGGAGACGGCGGCGAGCTACGCGAACCTGGTGACCTTCCCGATGATGTTCCTGTCGGGGGTGTTCTTCCCGATCGGGGCGCTGCCGGGCTGGCTGGAGCCGATCATCAACCTGATGCCGCTGAAGTACGCGGTGGACGCGCTGCGGGAGGTGATGCTGTACGGCAACGGCATCGCCGCCATCGGCCAGGACCTGCTCATCCTACTGGCGGTGTTCGCGGTGGCGATGCTCTTCGCCGTCCGCTTCTTCCGCTGGGACGCGACGCCGAGGTAGACTCGGGCTGCGATGCCCGGGTTCCTTCCCCACGTTGTCGCCGGGTATCTGGGCCATCGTGGCGGTCAATCGCTTCCCGTCTTCCCATGCCGTGACCGGTATACTGGCTGCGAGGCAACGAGCGGGAGGAACGGCGCATGAACCCCATCATCGAGCGACACCGTGAGGCGATCCGGGAACTCTGCCAGGCCTATGGCGTGACCCGGCTGGAGCTCTTCGGCTCGGCCGCCACGGACGACTTCGATCCCGATCGCTCCGACATCGATTTCATCGTCGCCTACCCGCCGGACGCCGACCTCGGCCCGTGGCTGTCGCGCCATTTCGAGTTTCGGGACAAGCTCGAAACGCTGCTTGGCCGGCCGGTCGATCTCGTCATGGCCGGCGCCATCCGCAAGCCGCGCTTCATCCAGGCCGTCAACGAGACCCGGCAGGTGCTCTATGCGGCCTGACATCCTTGGGGTGCTCGAGGATATCCACGAGGCGATCGGGTTCGCTGAAGACCGAGATCGAACGGATCCTGCACGAGGCTGAAGACACCAACTCGTGAGCATGGCACCTCTCTTTCCCCTCTCCTCCGTCCGTCATTTCCGCTGAGACGCCATTCCGGGATACGAGGCACGTCGCAGGGAAGGCGCCTGACTCCGCCCGCTTGGGCGCCGTCACCGCCAGCCGCACGACACCAACCCGTAGACCCGGACCGAGGTGTCCGGGTACACTCCCCACAGGACCAACCAGCACCGCTACCCGACGAGGTGACCGATGCCCCGGCTGTCGTGGAACGAAATTCAGGCCCGCGCCGTCGAGTTCGCCGCCCGCTGGCAGGACGAAACCTACGAGAAGGGCGAGAGCCAGTCCTTCTGGTCCGAATTCCTCACCGTCTACGGCATCGACCGCCGTCGCCACGGCGCCTTCTTCGAATACGCCATCAAGAAGACCGGTGGCAAGCAGGGCTTCATCGACCTCTTCTGGCCGGGCAAGCTGCTCGCCGAGCAGATGTCCGCCGGCTCGGCTGCTACTAGTCTCGGGCGCGCCATAATCAGCCAGCGATCTGTCCTCCCTCATGCAGCCAAGCTTCGGTAGCTGCTCTAGTCAGCTTCCAGGCATCTGGGGGTGGTGATCATAGCGAACCAATGCTTCGGCAAAGGGTATGTGGAATGGATCAGGACCGTGGCAATCCCGACGGCACGACACACGAACTAGATGCGGTGTTGGCGGCCTTTCGTTCCCTTCCTACAGATCAATTGATCGCGGAGACACTCCTCTTAACCAACGACTCGGACATCGGTCCGCGCCTCGCCGGTGCGGCAACCTTCGGTTTCACCCGGTCGGGGCAGTATCTTGATGCGGCCCGGGGGCTGATCGACCAGATCGTCACCAATGCGGACCAGATATCGTGGCACATGAGCGCTTACGCCGTGAGTCTCGACCGTATCGGCGAAGACTACGACCAGTCACCGCTTGCCATACGCGAGCTGAGCAAGGCAGCCTCTCATCAAATGGGCGCCAAGACGCTCAGCCTTCGCTCTGAGGTTCACTGGCATCTCTATGCCGAGTGTTTGGACAGCGCGTGGCATTTCATGCGCAACAGCACAAGGTACCTCGACCCCGGATTCACGCCAAAACCTGGACAACAAGAATGCGTTGTCACGATCCGGGAGTTCCGGAATCATATGAAACACCGAGACAAAGCGGTGCTCAACATCGAGAGTCCGGATTGGCAATCGATATCTCGTGACACGGAGGGTTGGTTCGAAATCGGGTACAAGCGGGACAAGAGGAACCGGATCGTGTTCTCACCCGTGAGTGGCGACCGAAAGGGCCGGACGCTCAAGATGCCTATAAGTCAGGAAGGATTTCAACAGTTCAAGAACATCATTGCAGGTACGTATGAACACCTACAGCGACGATGTCTTGAGACGCTCCATCATCAATTCACTGACCACCCCGGAACGATGCCGACAGTTGATCGAGTCGGAACGCTTGTGCGCGATTCAATTGAACCCGTCGAGCAGTGAAAGCCCGTAACTTTCAATTTGCGTCATGTGACCTGGCCGCCATCGCGATCGCTGGGGGGGCGGCTCGTGTACTTGCCAGCGCGGACGACTCAAGAGCGACTACCGCTTCCCCAAGGGCGTTCCCTGCAACGACTTCCCTTGGCCTTGCGACGTCATCGACGCCCAGCGGGAAGAGATCGAGCGGCTGGCGCAGGGCGTCCTCGACGTCCGCGATCTGTTCCCGGACAGCTCCCTCGCCGACCTCTACGATCCGCTCACCATGCCGCCGGAGCTGACCAAGGTCCACCAGGCCCTCGACCGCCTCTACCGCAAGAAGCCCTTCGAATCCGACAAGGACCGCCTCGAGCTCCTCTTCGAGCGGTATCGGCAACTGACGAAATCCTCGTAGCGGAGGACTTGGCGGCGCTACCGGCATCGCCCAACGGATCGTGCGCGCCGCCAATGTCCTCCTGCACCCCCCCCACCGGCGCGACCGGGAGGGCATTGAACGCGCGTGCGGGATCTCCCATCGCAATGGCAGCGCGTTCAAGCCCTCCGCTACGGTTGGGCGCGACCCAGATCGCCCGACGGATCGTGCGCACCGCCAATATCCTCCTGCACCCCCCACCGGCGCTGCCGACACGACCCGACGGAACGCGCGGACGGTGTCTCCCTTCGAGGTGGCCTTCTTTGCGACCGGGAGGCCATTGCCCGCGCGGGCGGGATCGTCCATCGTGCTGGCGGCGCGGGCAAGACCTCCGCTACGGGGGGTGCCAGCCTCGCCCACCTGACCGCGCAATCGTGATCTCCCATCGTATTGGCAGCGCGATCACGTCCTCCGCTACGGCTGGGCGCGTTCGATCCACCGCCCGGGATTCCCGATGATGTACTCCCGCGTCACGTCCAGATGAGCATCGTTGCGAATCAGCGTGTCGTAGTACGACAGTTGCCAGAGATGCGTGTCGTACGGTGGCCACGCGCCACGCCGCACCCCACCTGGCCATGACTTCAGGATCCGCAGCTTGAAGCTGCCCACCAGATCGGGAATGGACGCAGTCGTGTCGACGTCCGGATTTGTGCCGAGATGGATGATCGCGTGCAGGTGATCCGGCATCACGACATGGGTGTCGATCTCGATCCCGGTGCTTGGCGCATGGAGCAGCAGCAACGCCGACTCGACGAAGCGTCCCGCACCGTTCAGGGTCATGCCGGTTGCATCAACCGCACCGAAGAGGCGTTGGTGCCGCCAGGTGCAGATGGTGACATGCACCGAACACGGTGCGCGATAATCGTGTCCCGCATATCGCAGCGGTGTCTTGAATCGTCGCTCCCGCATCGTCGTCCTCATGGCCGTGGGGTGTTCGCTGATTCCATTGTACGCGCCACCGCCCCGTAGCGGAGGACTTGGCGGCGCTACCGGCACCGTCCGACGGATCGTGCGCGCCGCCAATGTCCTCCTGATCCCCCACCGGCGCTACCGGCACCGTCCGACGGATCGTGCGCGCCGCCAATGTCCTCCTGATCCCCCACCGGCGCTGCCAACATCGCCCGACGGATCGCGCGCGCCGCCAATGTCCTCCTGATCCCCCACCGGCGCTACCGACTCGGCCCGATGGAACGCGCGTTCAAGCCCTCCGCTACGGCTGGGCGCGACCGGCACCGTCCGAAGGCCAGGCACGCGAAAACGGGGGCGGGCATCGCGCCCACCCCCGTTCGATGTCCGGAATGGCGATCCGGTCGAGGGGCCGACGCGAGGTCGGTCCCCCGAATTCCCGAAACCTACGCCGGCTCGACGCCGTCGGCCAGGTTCCAGTTCGCGATGTTCCAGTAGTTGTAGCTGAACGCGCCGAGTGCCAGGTTCTCCTCCCGCAGCCGGTTGCCGATGCCCGTGCGGCCACCGACCACCACCAGCGGCAGGATCACGTTGTCGTTGATCAGCAGGTCGTTCATCTGGATGAACAGGTCGGCCAGCACTTCCGGGTCCGGCTCGACGCGGGCCGCGTCCAGCAGCGCGTCGAAGTCCGCGTTGACCCAGCGGCCGTAGTTCTGGCCCTGCCACTGGTTCGACGCCTGCGCGACGTTGCTGTTGTCCTCGCCGGCGTACCAGCCCTCCATGTAGCTGATCGGCGTCGGGTTGCTCGGCACCGACTGGTACATGTGGAAGTCCCAGTAGAAGTGGCTGATGTTCTGCTCGTTGCCGGCCGCGCTGTCGAAGTAGATCCCGGCGTCGACCTGCTCGAGGTTGACCTCGATGCCGATCTCCTCCAGGTTGCTCTTCACCACCGCCTGCGTCTTCTGGCGCACCTGGTTGACCGAGGTCGCGTAGGTCACGCTCAGCTCGACACCGTCCTTGCTGCGGGTGCCGTCGCCGGTCCAGCCCGCGTCCTCCAGGATCTGCGCCGCCGCCTCGGTGTCGAACACGAACGACGTGTTCGGCGATTCCAGCGCCGGGATACCGGAGAGGATGTTTTTCGCCGCCGGGTTGCCCTCGCCGTAGAACTCGGTGGCGATCAGCTCGCGGTCGACCGCGCTGGTGATCGCCCGGCGCACCTCGGGGTCGGTCAGGAACGGATGCGGCGTGTTGATCTCGCTGCGCTGGCCGTCGACCTCGGTGTTGGGGTCGCTGAAGTTGAAGTTGATGCGCTCGACGTTCGCGCCCGGCGTCACCTTGGCGAAGCCGTAGGTGTTGTCGCCGGCCATCATCTCGTCGATCACCGCCGGCTCGACCTGCAGGTTCCACGCGAAGTCGTATTCGCCTGTCTGGATCACCGCGCGGGCGGCCGAGGCGGCGTCACCGCCACCCTTCAGCAGTACGCGGCTGAAGTACGGCTTGTTCGGCTCGCGGTAGTTCACGTTGGGGATGTACGTCACCTGGTCGTTGACCGAGAAGCTCTCGACCACGTACGGACCGGTGCCGATCGGGTTGAGCACGTATTCGTCGTGCGCGCCCTCGACCTCCAGGATGTGCTTCGGGTAGACGTAGCCGGTGCTGGTGCCGGCGTGCGCCTCGAACCAGTTCGGGTTCGGGTTCGTGAAGTGCACCGTCACCGTCACATCCACCTCGGAGATACGGATGCCCTGGCGGCCGCCGTTTTCGATCTCTACGAGCATCTCGGGCGCGCGATCCTGTGCGCCCACCGCCATCGCGGCGATCAATCCGATACACAGCCACAGACGTTTCATCCGGCCCCTCCGTTTGCGTTTCGTCATCCATGCAGACGCGAGGGCATCACCCCACAGCGCCAAAGTCGTGGGGCTACCATAGCGTATGAGACGAAACGATACCAGTCGCCGCAGAAATCGGCAAACGCGGTCGCTGGTCGGCGGCTAGTCGGCGGCGGGCTGGAGCAGGAAGTTCAGGTCGAAAACCACGGTGTGGCCCGCGCCGTCGGGACCGTCCAGGCCGCTCTTCATGCCGAAGGCGGTGATGTCGATCCTGAAGCTGCCGCGCAGCCAGAGCCGCACCTGCATGTCCTCGTCGAGCACCGGCTCCGCCTGCATGATCGCGGTGATCGGGATGGTGGTGCCCTTCAGCGTGAAGTCGCCGTACAGCGCCACGGGCGTGAGGCTGCCGAAGGCCAGATTCGTGCCGTCGCCGTTCACCGAAGTGATGGTG